>JANNOS010000122.1:0-21332 GCA_031399315.1 Methylophilaceae bacterium
TAATGCAGGCTTTTTATGGGCCAAAGGCGCACTTGATTTTGCAGGCGGTACAGTAGTGCATATCAATGCGGGTGTTGCTGCTTTAGTAGCTGCAATTATGTTAGGCAAACGTACTGGCTACGGTAAAGAATCACTGACGCCACATAGT
Source organism: Methylophilaceae bacterium (assembly GCA_031399315.1). Lineage (GTDB taxonomy): Bacteria > Pseudomonadota > Gammaproteobacteria > Burkholderiales > Methylophilaceae > Methylotenera_A. The sequence continues at coordinate 149 of JANNOS010000122.1, forward strand.
TTAACCATGACAATGATTGGTGCTTCATTACTATGGGTAGGTTGGTTTGGTTTCAACGCTGGCTCAAACTTAGAAGCGAATGGTTTAACAGCTTTAGTGTTCTTGAACACGATGGTTGCAACTGGTGCCGCGACTATCTCTTGGCTTGCAGTTGAGTGGTTTGGTAAAAGTAAACCGTCTATGCTTGGTGCTGCATCTGGTGCTGTAGCTGGCCTAGTTGCTATTACCCCAGCTTGTGGTTTCGTTGGTCCTGTCGGCGCAATTGCAATTGGTCTTTTAGTATCTCCAATCTGCTACTTCTTTGTAGCAAAAGTGAAATACATGTTTGGTTACGATGATGCATTAGATGTATTTGGTGTGCATGCTGTTGGCGGTATCTTCGGCGCACTTGCTACGGGCATCTTTGTTAATCCAGCATTAGGCGGTACAGGTGTTTGGGACTACGTTGCTAACGGCGCAGGTGCATACGACATGGTTGCTCAAATGACAGCACAAATTTGGGCTGTAGGTACAGCTGTTGTATGGACTGCAGTAGTAGCATTCATTGCATTCAAAGTGGTTGACTTGCTCATCGGCTTGCGTGTAAGCGAAGAAGTAGAGCGTGAAGGCTTAGATACTACTGAACATGGCGAACGTGCTTATTCACTGTAAATTAAGTTAAGTATCAAATAAAAACGGACGCTTCGGCGTCCGTTTTTATTTGTGCTAAAAAATTTAATATAAACCACTTGACAAATATAACTAAATAACTAATTATGTAGTTATGAAGCCAATTTCTGATATCCCAGAAGAGTGGAATAAAATCTCTGCTTTATTTATTGCATTAGGCGATGAACAACGTCAGCGTATATTATTAGCATTTGAAAAAGAAGAGCGGCTGAATATTTTACAAATAGTGGCAGGTTCTAAATTGGGGCGAACTGCAGTCACGCATCATTTAAGAGTATTGAGTATGAGCGGCGCATTAAGTAGTGAAAAAAAAGGTAAAGAAGTGTATTTTTGGGTAAATAAAACACATATCATCACTGAAATACAAAACGTTTTAAACTATATAAAAAATGAAGTCTAGAAAAGAAACCTAGAAAATAAAATTAGGGGAGAAAAAATGTTAGCAAACATTTTACGTTTTATCTGTAAATATCTTTTCCGCGTCCGAGTACGCGGTTTAGAAAACGTACCAAATGAGAATGGCTTGCTCATCGTTGCTAATCACGAATCATTTTTAGATGGTCTGCTACTTGGACTATTTTTGCCTAAAAAAGCCACTTTTGTTGTGCATACCTCTGTATTAAAAAAATGGTCATTTAGGCAAGCGCTACGACTTACAAGCTATTTAGCAGTTGACCCTACCAGCCCACTTGCCATGAAAAAGGTCATACGTTTGTTGGAATCAGGCGAAAATGTGGTGATATTTCCAGAAGGGCGTATCACGCTTACTGGCAGCCTAATGAAAGTGTATGACGGCCCAGGTTTTGTTGCAGCCAAAACAGGCGCAACCATTTTACCTGTGCGCATCGATGGCGCGGCAGAGTCTTATTTCGGTCGCTTAACTGAGCATCATCCAAGAAAACTCCTGCCGAAAGTTACATTAACCGTGATGCCTACCACTAGTGTCGTCATGCCAAAACCATCACATCGCAGCTTTCCATCAGCCAAGCAAAGGCGCCGAATTGCAGGTGAAGGCATGCGTAGTGTGATGCAAAAAATGTTATTTCTGTCACAAAAAAACCGCACCATTTTTGAAGCTTTTTTAGACACCATAGACAAATTTGGCGGCAGTTATAAGCTTATAGAAGATATGAATGAAGTAGAAGAAACCTATCAAGACTTACTGAAAAAAAGTCTTGCGCTAGGTCGAATAGCGACAAAAGTGAGCAGCCCTGGTGAAGTTGTTGGCGTGCTCATGCCTAACATTACTAACACATTAGCACTCATTTTAGGCATGAACGCGTTTAATCGTATTCCTGCTATGCTCAATTACACTTCTGGTACTGCAGGCATGCAAAACGCCTGTATCGCCGCTAATATTAAAACAGTTATTACCTCGCGCAAGTTTATAGAAGCTGCAACTCTTGAAAATATAGTACAGAATTTTCAAAATTTAAATGTGCTGTATTTAGAAGATTTGCGCGCCGATTTTGGCGTTTTAGACCGCGCGTGGCTCATTGGCTACGCATTACATTCTCCGCGTTCTGTTATGGAAACCAATCAACATGATCAACCTGCAGTCGTCCTATTCACCTCTGGCTCAGAAGGTAAACCAAAGGGAGTCGTCCACTCACATAAAAGTATTTTAGCCAATGTGGCACAAGTGTCTTCTGTATTGGATCTTAACCCTACAGATAAAATGATGATGGTGCTGCCATTGTTCCACTCATTTGGGTTCACAGGCTCATTTCTAAGCTTACTTAATGGCATTAAAATCAATATATTTCCATCGCCTCTGCAATACAAGGTGATTCCAGAACTCATTTACGACCGTGGTTGCAGTGTATTTTTTGCTACGGGCACATTCTTAGCAAACTATGCAAAATATGCACATCCTTACGACTTTTACAAATTAAGAATCGTGCTAGCAGGTGCTGAAAAATTAAATGAAGAAGTACGAAAGACATATTCCGAAAAGTTTGGCATCCGAATTTTAGAAGCTTACGGTGCTACTGAATGCGCCCCAGGCGTATCAATTAACACGCCGATGGCCAACTTAAATGGTAGTGTAGGTCAACTACTACCTGGTATGGAGCACAGGCTAGAAGCGGTTCCAGGTATTGAGAGTGGTGGTTTGCTTCATGTCCGCGGTGAGAACGTCATGATGGGATATTACCTGTATGACAGTCCCGGTGTACTCCAACCCCCTGCTGATGGATGGTACAACACTGGAGATATTGTTGAAGTTGATGCCCAAGGATTTATACATATCAAAGGCCGCGTAAAACGCTTTGCCAAAATTGCAGGTGAGATGGTTTCACTTGAGGTGGTGGAACAAATAGCCAATACTGCTGCACCCGAACAGCAAAACGCCGCGAGCACACAAGTTGACGCACAGCGTGGTGAAAACATTATTCTGTTTACGACTGACAAAAAATTAAAGCGTGAAGATTTGCAAATTGTAGCTAAAAATCTAGGTTTGCCCGAACTTGCCATTGCAAGAAAGATTATTAGTGTAGAAGAAATACCCTTATTAGGAACGGGTAAAACGGACTACGTAACACTTAAACAAATGGCCGAAAACGCCTAAATGAAAATAAATAAGCTTACCTGAATGAACCGTCGCCAATTTTTAACAGGGGCCTCTGCTTTAGCAATAAGCAGCCTCACCTTTGCAGGCTTTAAATTTTGGCCTGAAACGGGGTTTAGCAACCCCTGTTTAAGTGGTTTGCCTGATGCTTTGAAACAACACCCGCTGATGCAACAAATTTGGGGTGGGTTAGATGCTAGCCAAGTTTGGGATTCTCACTTACATGTAACGGGTGTGGGCGACAATGTTAACAGTGACGTCTGGTTTAATCCTGTCATGGATAGCTATTTTCACCCAATATTAAATGTACAAAAGCGTTTTTACATGAATGGTGGCTGCACTTTAGAGGAAGAGGTCGACCAAAGTTACGTAAAAAGATTAGTACAGATTTCTGCTGAAATGCCTGCTGGCTACAAAAGCATGTTATTTGCTTTTGATTGGTTTAGAGACGCACACGGCAAACCATTAAAAGAGCATTCAATTTTTCATATCTTCAATGAATATGTTAAAAGTATTGCGAGTGAGCACTCACAATACTTTGAATGGGTAGCTTCTATACACCCTTACCGTATTGATGCACTCGACGCACTAGAGCAAGCCAAAGCGCAAGGCGCGCGTGCAATCAAGTGGTTACCATCGGGCATGGGTATAGACCCTGCCTCACCTAAATGTGATGCTTTTTACAAAAAAGCGGCTCAACTTAAATTACCTATTATCACCCACACAGGGCGTGAAAGCGCAGTACAAGGTGGCGATCAAGCGCACGGAAACCCATTGCGCATGCGCCGCGCTCTAGACCAAGGAGTGCGTGTGGTGCTTGCGCATTGCGCGAGTGATGGTCACGATGAAGATTTAGACAATAGCAACAAACGCGTTAAAAGCATAGACCTTTTCACCCGCCTAATGGATACGCCAGATTACCAAACCTTGGTGTTTGGTGAGATTTCAGCACTCACTCTAATCAACCATGCTTGGGCCATTAAACCTATACTAGAACGCACCGATTGGCATAGCCGCTTATTGAATGGCTCAGACTATCCGCTGCCCGGGATTTTTCCACTTATCAATACTGAAGCGCTTAGCAAAGCAGGTTTGCTAGAGAGTGAACACGTAAACTTTTTACAACAATTAAAGCAATATAACCCGCTGATGTTTGATTTTGCTGTAAAAAGGTTAATTAATTTTAATGGTGTTAGTTTTGCCAATAGCGTATTTGAAACGCGGCATGTGTTTGATTCAAAATAGAGATAATATCTATCAATTACTGAGATAGGAATAACGATGGAATCTGGCTTTTTAGTATTGGGTTTATTAGGCATAGCTGCTGTAGTGGGTGGCTTGGTAAGTTTTTTTTCTATGTTCTCAAAAGGCGATCAAAAAACCAAACTTTGGCAATTTGAACAAGAGCTTAAACAGCTTAAAAAGCAACTAGAGTCACTTGAGGCCAGTTTAAAAAACACACCAGAAAATATAAGTACTAAACAGAAAGCAGTAGCGTTAGTCGCCGAGCCACCACCAACACAAACTATTCTAGTAGAGCAAGCATCGCCGCATAATTTAGGTGGGAATGAAGATGAAGCACTTTCTGAAAATTTACTTCAAGATACCACTGAAACTAAAATTTCGCCTGAACAAGCATTAGATGCAAGTGCGCAACAGTCTACGCGCACCTATGTGCCATCAACACCACCTGAACCCAACTTTATCGAGCGTGGTTTTGCATACGCTAAAAACTGGTTATTTGGCGGCAATACACTGGTGCGCTCTGGTATTGTAATTTTGTTTATTGGTGTTAGTTTTTTAATTAAATACGCTGCTGAACACACACAAGTACCTATAGAGTTTCGATTAGCAGGCATTACCTTAGCGGGCATCGCTTTGCTGGTGGTGGGTTGGCGTTTGCGCAATAAACGCGCTCAATACGCGTGGGCGCTGCAAGGTGGGGGTATTGGTGTACTCTATTTGACCATTTTTGCGGCAATGAAACTATACGGGCTAATGCCCGCAGGTGCGGCTTTTACCTTGCTGATTGCAGTGGCGTTCTTATCGGCGGCAATTGCGGTGTTGCAATCGGCACTGCCGCTGGCGATTTTAGGTTTTGCAGGTGGGTTTTTAGCGCCTATTTTCACCTCTACTGGTCACGGTAGTCATGTTAGTTTATTCAGTTATTATTTGGTGCTTAACCTCGCGATTGCCTTTATTGCTTACTATAAAAGTTGGCGGCCACTCAATGTGCTGGGCTTTGCTTTTACCTTTATCATCGGCACATTGTGGGGCGCTAAAAGCTACGCGCCTCAACATTTTGCAAGTACCGAGCCTTTCCTCATCATCCACTTTTTACTATTTACGCTCATTGCAGTGCTGTACGCGCATCGCCAAGCTACAAAGGCCAGTGATTATGTCGATGCCACTTTGGTATTTGGTACGCCTATCGTGAGTTTTAGCCTGCAATACGCACTGTTAAAAGACTCCCCTTTTGGCATGGCTTACAGTGCTTTGGTTTTAGGTATTTTTTATATTGGCCTCGCTTGGTGGGTACTCACGCGTAAACGCGAAACCATGCAGTTTTTAGGTGAATGCTTTTTAGCGCTCGGCATAGGCTTTGCCACATTAACCTTGCCACTAGCGCTGGATGGGCGCTGGACATCTGCTGCATGGGCGGTTGAAGGCGTAGGTTTACTGTGGGTAGGCTTGCGTCAAAAACGCACTTTCCCTCTGTTATGTGGCTTAGCTTTGCAATTACTGGCCGCACTAGCCTTTGTTTATGGCTGGGGTTTAACTGGTCATACAGGGATAGGCAACCAAAACATGTTTCTTGGCGTGGCGTTTATCGCGCTCTCTAGCTGGGCATGTGGCGCGCTACTTAACGCTAATAACAGTAGCAAAATCATGAGCAAGCTATTGGCAATTTGGGGTTGGGTTTGGTGGGTAGGCGCAGGTTTAACGGCCATTGATGAATTTTTACCTTCTGCTGTATTCCCGCATGCAGCGCTGATGTTTGTCGCGCTTACAAGCGTACTATTGCCTACAATTTCTAGTAAGCTCAAATGGCCTACGCTGGCTAACTTGTCACGCTTGCTACTACCTGTAATGGCTGTAGTTTTAATCTTTGATTTTTTCGAAAGCCACCCTTTTGCGCACTACGGCTTATATAGCTGGGTAATCGCATTTGCTGCCTACATTTGGCTGTTAATGCGCAATATCATGCCACAACATGCAGTATTTCGCGCTGCGCTTGTATGGATGGTCGCCATCATCGGCGGCATAGAATGGCAACATTATTTATCTTACAAAATCACATCTGGCGTATGGTTAGCCATTGGCTGGGGCCTTGTGCCATTACTCATTATCGCTGGTATCGTACGCTGGCAAAAACACAATGCAGACTACGCCACCAGCCGCGCTTGGCTGTGGGTAGGCGCAGCGCCTTTAATGCTATTTTTATGTGCGTGGCTTATGTTCATGTCGCTAGATTCTAACGGTAGCGCAGCGCCATTACCCTATATTCCGCTGCTAAACCCGCTGGACATCACGCTAGCGGCGATTATGCTCATGTTGATGATTTGGGAACGTAACATTAGGCAACATTTCTACAAACTAGAGTCTCTCATGCCCATAATTGCAGGCTTGATGGGCTTTACCTTGCTCAACGGCATATTGCTCCGCACCCTACACCATTGGATAGGTACACCATTTCAATGGACTGCGATTTTTGATTATCCTGTCGTACAAATGTCGTTTACCTTTTTATGGGCAATTTCGGCGTTTATTCTGATGCTGCTTGCCCATAAACGCGCGCAACGTATGCTATGGATGGTAGGCGCAGCACTCATGGGTTTAGTCGTGGCAAAAATCTTCCTACTTGATTTAGCACAACATGGCACGGTTGAGCGCATCGTGTCGTTTATAGGTGCTGGCGTGATGTTGCTGGTAATGGGCTATTTTGCGCCGTTACCTCCCGCAAAAAGCGAGGCTGAACAAGCAACAGATAAGGAAGCACTATGAAGGAGGCACTGTGAAAGTACTAATATTTTTCATACTAAGCACCTTCGTAGCAGCTAACACACTAGCAGCTAGCTTTAGTTTTGATGCCGCTGGTAGCGAACCACTTTATCAAACCACCTTAACTAAAGAGGTATACCAAGCCAGTCATAGTGATGACTTGCAAGACATCACTATCCATAACGTTGCTGGGGAAAAACTACCTTATGCGCTACTACCTTACGAAGTTTTGCACCCCGCTCAGATAGTAGAGGAATCTAAACCATTAGTGATTTTCCCCATGCTTGAAAGTGCTCCAATACCAACAGGTGACATCAACATCCATCTTGAACAAAGGACAGATAAGACAACGATAGATGTGGCTACTAATCACGAACAACTGCCACAAAAAACTGCTTATTTGTTTGATTTAGGTAAAGAACATCCTACTCTAAAAAGACTCACCGTTGACTGGCAGGGCGCAGAAGGCAAATTAATCGCTGTAGAAGTTTTTAGCAGCAACAACCTTAAAGATTGGAGCAATATCGGGCAATCTGTGTTATTCAGAAGCACATCTGCAAGTCAAACCATTTTGCAAAATACAATCGAGTTATATGCTTTTACGCAAGATCGCTATTTACAAATACGCCCAGCCGAGATGAGTGATGTTGACTTTAAACTCACCGCTGTGAGCACCGAGTATAGCAAAATGCAAAACTCGCCATTACCACAATTATGGCAGTCATTAATCCTATTAAATCGAACGCAAACTAGCAACGGCATCATCAATATTGATTTCGAATCTCCCGCGCGTTACCCAGCTAGCTACTTGCGTATAAATCTGCCGCAACAAAATACTATCACCAGTGTGCAAGTGCTTACTCGCAACCAATCTGACGCGCCTTGGGTGATGCTCGTCAATGCACCACTGTACCGACTCAACAAACAAGGTAGGGATACGGTTAATCCAGATATTAAACTTAACCCAAAAGTTGCGCGTTATTGGCGACTACAATTTAATCAAAACTACGGTGGCATTGGGTCAGAGAATCCCTCGCTATCAGTAGGCTGGTTAGCAAAAACCGTTGTATGGAATGCGCGTGGTAAAGCGCCATACACGTTGCAGATTGGGGAAAGTTCAGGTGCTGAGAACGCCATCTCTATCTCAAATTTAATTCCAGACTATCGTCCAAAAAAGATTGCTGCCCTACCAACCGCCAATTTGAATTTAATCAACAATACCACTGAAATAGCTCAAAATCCTTGGATCTCTGCGCCAGACTACAAACGCTGGCTACTTTGGACGGGATTAGCATTAGGCGTATTATTACTCGCAGCCATGGCCTACTCACTACTAAAAACAGAGCGTAGCAAATAAATTTTCTTAGTAAACTCTCTCAGAAAGAACACGCGATGAGTAACCAATTTCAATTATTGAATGAGCAGCGTTTTCTCCCATTTTTCTTTACCCAATTTTTAGGCGCATTTAATGACAATGTGTTTAAAACAGCACTCATCACCTTAGTCGCTTTTCATACTAGCAGCCTTACCTCGATGAGTGGCAGCATGCTGGCAACCTTATTACCAGGGCTATTTATTCTACCGTTCTTTTTGTTCTCTGCCACGGCAGGTCAAATTGCTGATAAATTTGAAAAATCTAAACTCATACGCATGATTAAAGTGTTTGAGATTTGGATTATGGTGTTCGCCAGTGCGGGTTTCTTTTTGCATAATATTTGGCTACTCGCCAGCGCACTATTTATGATGGGGACGCATTCCACGTTATTTGGCCCAGTAAAATATTCATACCTGCCACAGCACCTTAAGGAAGGCGAACTGATAGGCGGCAATGGCATGATAGAAATGGGTAGCTTTGTGGCGATTTTGCTTGGTCAGGTTTTAGGGGCTTGGCTCAGTATGCAATCACATCATGAGTTATACACCAGCATTACCATTATTGTGATTGGTTTTTTAGGTTATTTTTCTAGCCAAGGCATACCAGAAACCCCAGCAGCGGTTTCTAATCTTAAAATCAACTGGAACCCCATCACCGAAACCTTACGCAATGTGAAATTGATATGGGCGCAACAGACCATTTGGGTGGCTATCGTCGCTATCTCATGGTTTTGGTTTTATGGCGCAACCTTGTTGGCGCAATTTCCTAACCTTGCAAAAAATGTTCTGTATGGTAATGAAAGCTTATTTATTTTACTTTTAAGCGTGTTTTCTATTGGTATCGGCATTGGATCATTGCTTTGTGAAAAGCTTTCGAAAGGAAAGGTTGAATTAGGCTTAGTCGTCTTCGGTGCAATTGGCTTAAGCATTTTTGGCATTGATTTATATGCCTCAAGCACTAGCATCCATGCGGCCTCTGGCGATGCTGTAGTTGGTGAGATTATGGTTAACTACCAAAGCTTTATCAGTACACTCAGTCATTGGCGCTTGCTGGTAGATATCGCCCTCATCGGCCTATTTGGTGGTTTTTACATTGTGCCGCTATATGTGTTGATACAAACGCGCTCAGATAAAAACTATCAATCCCGCATAATCGCTGCAAACAATATCATGAATGCCTTATTCATGGTGGCATCCGCAGGGTTTTCAGTGTTCATATTCAATCAAGGCTTTACTATTCCACAATTGTTTTTAGCTACCGCGCTACTAAATTTTCTGGTCATTAGCTACCTCTGCTTTCGCCAACCTGAATATCTCACTCGCTTCATTACTTGGGTGAAACGCTAGCAACCTCATTAATCAAGTATTCATCAAACTTACAATTAGCAATTAGCGCAAACTTAAGCCGTTGGCTTTATAATGCTACTAATCTAAATATACGCAATCAATCAATGACTTTACCCGCATTAATTAAAAATCTCCAACAAGCCATTTGGCGCATCAGCAACAAATTAGGCCCTTTTGCGCCATTGGTCGCGATGCTGCTTTTGGGTTTAATCATCCTCTCACTTTCGCGCTTTGGGTTGATTTTATGGAAGCTAGACCGCGTAATTGCAACACATAAATTAGCTGAGATTTTATTGCAGGGCTTGCGTGCAGATATCATTCAATTAAGCTTACTCGCACTCATTCCTTTGTTGCTAGCACCCATATTAGCGATTAAGCGTTTTTTCAAAATTTGGCAAAAATTCACTTATATTTGGGTGATTGTTGGTATTGTCTTCTTGGTATTTTTAGAAGCGGCCACGCCAGGTTTTATCTCAGAATATGATGTGCGACCCAATCGCTTATTTGTCGAATATTTAAAATATCCGCATGAAGTGGTCAGCATGCTGTGGGGTGGCTTTCGCGTACATGTATTTGCTGGTATTGGTTTTACCATACTCGCTATTTGGGCGATGCGTCGTTTTATGCAGCCATGGCTTGATATAAATACTAGCGCATCTAGTACATGGGCTGACAATACATGGTCAAACAAAAAAATATGGGTCGTGTGGCCGCTGTTATTTTTACTCACGGCTTTCGCAATTCGCTCAAGTTTAGGTCACCGCCCAGCTAACCCTGCATTATTTGCCATTACGCCTGATAGCATGGTGAATAGTCTAGTGATTAGCTCTGGCTACTCCGTTATTTATGCTATTTACGATTTGCAGCACGAAAGTAAATCGAGCCAAATTTACGGCAAAATGGATAGAGCTGAAATCTTCAGACTCACCAATGCAAAAGATAGCGACATTCCTACATTAAAAACGTTGAATCCCAGTGTTAAGCGCGACAAACCGCTTAATTTAGTCATTATTTTGCAAGAAAGCTTAGGTGCAGGTTTTGTAGAATCTTTGGGCGGCATATCCGTTACCCCAAACTTAGAAAAACTCAAAGAACAAGGCATTTGGTTTGAGCAACTCTACGCCACTGGCACGCGCTCCGTACGTGGCATTGAAGCGGTTACTGCAGGCTTTCAGCCAACGCCCTCTGAGAGCACAGTTAAACTTTCACTCAGCCAAAAAAACTTTTTTACACTCGCCACTTTGCTATCAAAACAAGGCTATAACGCAGAGTTTATTTATGGTGGAGAATCGCATTTTGACAATATGCGTAGCTTTTTCTTGGGTAATGGCTTTAACCAAATTACCGATCAAAAAGATTATAAAAACCCTATATTTGTCGGTAGTTGGGGCGCGTCTGACGAAGATTTACTGAACCTAACGCATGAACAACTATTAAAACACCATGCCAGTGGCAAGCCATTTTTCACACTCGCTTTTAGTTCGTCTAACCACGCGCCATTTGAATTTCCGGATGGCCGTATTGAATTATATGAACAACCTAAAGCCACCGATAACAACGCAGTGAAATATGCTGATTACGCGATTGGACAGTTTTTTGAAAAGGCGAAAAAGAGTGCTTATTACAAAGATACCGTTTTTTTAATTGTCGCCGATCACGATATTCGTGTGCGTGGTGATACGCTTGTACCTATTAAGCATTTCCATATTCCTGGGCTTATTTTAGGCGCAGATATTCAACCGAAAAAACTAAGCACCATCGCAAGCCAAATTGATTTGCCTGTCACTCTATTATCACTCATGGGTATTCATGCAGAGCACCCAATGACCGGTCGCGATTTGTCGAGCGAGCCTGCCGATTACCTAGGACGCGCCATGATGCAATATAACTATAATTTTGCATGGATGGAGCAAACGAAAGACGCTAACCATGTAGTAGTGTTGCGAGAAGGAAAAGCACCTGCACATGGTGTCTATGATATTAAAAATAAACATCTCAACGACGCTAATCCGCCCAGTGACGCTAAAGCGCTAGAAGATCGCGCACTTGCCAATTCCCTTTTGCCTGCCTTGTTATATAGCGAACAGCGCTACCACCTACCATAATGCATAAACAAAGCTCGATGCTCACACCGCAAGTCATACGCGATGGTTTACGCTATATTTTTAGTGGTGGCTTTAGTCTAAATGACGGTCACTTACCCCCACCCAACCGCGCTGTGCCAGAGGACTTTTTTGGTGTAGGCGTTGCCAGCAACCCAGACCCCGCAACAGATGCTTATATCATCCACCAACTTCGCTCGCTTGGTATTTTGCAAGTGCGCTTAGATTTAAGTTATGGCGATACTACGAACTACCAAGGCCGTTTTTGTGAGGCTCTGCTTGATGCTGGGTTTGCTGTTACATTGCGACTAATTCCGCCATTTGAATCAGCTAAAAACATGCATTTGACAATTGAACAAACAAGTTGGAAAGTCTTTGTTGACGGAGTGATTGAACGCTTTGGTAGCCGCATTAGGCAAATTGAAATTGGTAATACCATTAATCGCAAACGTTGGGCTGGTTATAACTGGCCTGGCTTTTTTATAGCTTGGAACATTGCATACAAAGCAATTAAAATCCACAACATCACACTGCTCGGCGCGAATATTCAAGATTTTGAGCCTCTCTATAACATAAGCCTTCTCAAAACCTTGCACGAAAAAAACCAGCTGCCTGATGTGCAAACCAATAATCTATTTGTAGAGCGCGTAAGCGAGCCTGAACGCTTTGATCACCGTGTTTTGAAATACCACTGGGCAAAAATATTCAAATTTAACTTAGTTAAAAAGGCACGCTTACTGGCTAAAATTGGCCAAGATTTTGACGTGCTGCAGACAAGTTCAACTGGCGCTTTTTGGGCAACCTATCGTATAGAACGCAGTTTAATGCACGGAGCACAAAAACAAGCTGATTATTTAACGCGCTATTTCACCCTATTAGCAGCGAGCGGCGCACTTAAACAAGCCTTTTGGGGCACGCTTTTATGTCACCGAGAAGGTTTAATCGGTGATGGTTTACAGGATGCCGATTACCCTGCGTTAGAACGCATTGCGCACTATCAGAATGCCGATGGCATGCTTATAAATTACAAACCATTGCCAAGCTTTTATGCTATGCAAACTGTAGCGAACAAACTAAGCGGTGCGCAATACTTTGGCTTTTTGGCGAGTGGTGCTGGCTTAGAAATTCACCGTTTTTTACAACATGGTCAGCAACTCCATGTTGCATGGACGATCAATGGCAGAGCAGTTCCATTACAAGAAATTTATACTAAAGCAAGCTTAAGCACAGCAAGTTATACACATCGCGATGGCAATGACTTTGATCAAAATACGCCAGATTTATTGTCTGAGGAACCCATTTACATTTCTTGGCCAAAAGATTTTGATGTAGTAACCGTTGCTAAACCTCACATAACCCAATTGAGCACCACCAAACCATTAGCTATAGATGTGCATCAGCCTGATAGTATTTATTTTACTTGCACCCAGCCTGGTTGGCAGGGTGTTGTGCTAGCGAAAAATCAAACAGAACTAGAGCAGATGATGACTGTGCTTAACCCTGAGAATCTTATCGCACCTGAAAAACCACAATCGTTACGCCATGCACGCAATGCAATTTGGGCAATGCCTCACCCGACTGATATTAACCGCCAAATCACGGTGAAAAAACCTGTGAAAATGTATTGGCATAAAACACTACTCGATCGATATCGCCCCAGCAAAGCACGCCGCAGCTGGAATGGTGCCATGCAATTATCTCGCCGCGGCATTGCGACAGCTAGGCCTATCGCGTTTTTTGAACGCGAACATGATAAAACCCTAAAGCATAATTTTTATATCTGTGAATATGTACAAGCTGATTGTCATATCGGCCAAATATTTAATGCCTTTAGTGCTGGTGAGACTGAGTTTATGGGCGTTACTCAAGAGCAAGTTTATGCACAGTTAACACGCTTTATTGTGAAAATGCATGGCCGTGGCTGCTATTTTAGGGATTTATCAGGTGGCAATATTTTGGTTAATATAAATGCGGATACTTTGCAATTTACGTTAATCGACACGGCTAGAGCCCGCTTTAGTGACTATGGTGTGCCTATGCACCAACGCTTGGCTGATTTAACGCGCGCTTGCCACAAACTTAACTGGCTAGGTCGCGAGCGCTTTTTAGGACATTATTTTGGTAGCATTGGTAGGTCATTAACTTGGTATTACAAATTGCCGTTTTATTTGTACGATGCCAAAGTTTGGCTAAAACGCCGCGTGGGGCGCAAGGGTATTAATAAGCTTATGCAAAAAATTAAAAACACCCAGCGTTAATCTAATGAAAATCATTAGACACTTTTAAGCAGATTAGATAGTGAACTATTTTTTGTACGGCGTAGTATACAACTCACGTTATGGACTTCTTTATGCAATCCAGACGAATTCTAACTAAGGAGATTATTATGTGGACAACACCAGCTGCTACTGAAATGCGTTTCGGTTTTGAAGTTACAATGTACGTAATGAACAAATAAGTTAAACAAATAATTATTTGTTTTTACTATAAAAAGCGCTCCCTGTGAGCGCTTTTTTGTTGGCTAAATTATTGATTTGGTAGTACAAAATCTTTAGGCAATAACACCCAAATCTTGCCTATTTGTTTCATCGAACCCGCTTGTTTACCAGCGCTATCCCCCGCCCCCCAAAAGAAATCTGCACGCACTCCGCCTTTTATAGCGCCGCCCGTGTCTTGCGCCACCATCATGCGCTTAAGCGGGTTAGTGCTATTAGGTTGCGTTGTAGATAAAAATATCGGCGCACCTAATGGTACATATTTAGGGTCTATCGCCACACTGCGTTCCGCACTCAAAGGCACGCCTAGTGCGCCTAGTGGGCCTGACAGACCTGCAGGTAATTCTCTAAAAAATACATAACTTGGGTTCGCATTCAGTAGCTCACGTAATTTAGCTGGGTTACTTTTAGCCCATGTTTTAATGCCTTGCATTGAAGCTTTGTCTAGCGTGAGCTCGCCACGTTCTACCAAAACACGCCCGATTGAATTATAGGTTTGTCCATTTTGGTCGGCATAACCTACATGAAGATTTTCACCATTTTCAAACTGCACTAGGCCAGAACCCTGAACTTGCAAGAAAAATACGTCGATAATATCGTTAATCCACACCAACTCACTCCCCGCTAAGGGTGAAGGCGATGCTTCAATTTCGGCACGTGAGTAATAAGGGACTAGTTTGTTCCCTGCCAGTTTGCCACGCACACGCTTATTTTTAAGCTCTGGATACAAATCACCAAGCTCAACCGCAATCATATCGCTCGGTTGACGATATAAGGGGTGTGGATATTGGCTAGACTTAGTGCGACTGCCATTTAGTAAGGGCTCGTAATATCCAGTAATCGTGCCAGTATCCGTACCATCCTGATTATTAGCGCTATATACATTAAAGTATTGTTGAAAATATGCCTGAACGACTTGTTTGTTGAGTTTATTGAGCGCTTTAGCGGCACCACATGCTGCTTGCCACGGCAGTTTATTCACTAATGTGCCACAGCTTTCCATCCAAGCAGGCCATGCCGCACTTACATCATCTTCAAACAGGCCATCAATATCTTCCCACTTCGCTGGCTTTAGCAAAGAAAAATTTGGCGTTATGATAGACGGTGATGCTGGCGTGGGAACTGTTTGTTTTGCACAGTCGCATGTCTGAGATGGGGTTGACGCTGGCGGCGCTGGTACAACGGGCTTCACATTGCGCTTAGCGCAAGAAACCATCAGCAAGGCCATAAAGATTAATGTTAAATATTTATTCATCTCTCTGATTCAAATTAAATTGATGCACAATCCTAATTTAATTGCTTTAATTTAACATTTTGGGCACGGCCAAAGTAAATGGTTCAATCACCGCATCAAACAAGGTACCATCTTCTGCAACAATCTTATAAGTCCCGCGCATAGAACCAATTGGCGTCGCCAATAATGTACCGCTGGTATATTCATACCGCTGTTCTGGAAATAATAATGGCTGAGCGCCCACCACACCCAAACCTTTTACTTCTTCTACATGGTTATTGGCATCGGTAATTACCCAATGGCGGCTGATGAGTTGCGCTGCAACACTGCCAACATTTTCAATAGTAATCGTGTATGAAAATGCATATTGATTTTCATCTGGGTTAGATTGGTTTTGCAAATAAGCCGTTTCAACACTCACCGAAAACGCGTATTTAGGCTTATCTTGCATGATTTTTATGTAATCAATCCAGTAGTGGGTGAACTTGGACTTGCTGAGTATAGCTTTTTAGGCATACGCCCCGCCAAATAAGATTCACGGCCTGCTTCAATAGCTTTTTTCATTGCACCTGCCATCATCACAGGGTCGCGTGCCGCCGCAATTGCCGTATTCATCAGCACGCCATCACAACCAAGCTCCATCGCAATCGCAGCATCGCCTGCACAACCCACACCAGCATCCACCAATACTGGGATTTTGGCGTTTTCAATAATAATTTGTAAATTCCATGGATTCAAAATCCCCATGCCAGAGCCAATGAGTGATGCCAAAGGCATAACAGCACAACATCCAATGTCTTCTAACTGCTTTGCAATTATCGGGTCATCAGAGGTATAAACCATCACATCAAAGCCGTCTTTTACCAAGATTTTAGCCGCTGAAATAGTTTCTATCACATTTGGGTACAATGTTTTTGGGTCGCCCAAAACTTCTAACTTAACAAGTTTATGTCCATCTAATAATTCACGCGCTAAACGCAAAGTGCGCACTGCATCGTCTGCCGAATAACAACCAGCGGTATTTGGTAAATAGGTAAATTCTTCTGGTGGCAAATATTCTAAAAGCGATGGCTCGCCAGCCGTTTGACCAATATTGGTGCGGCGTATCGCCACAGTGACTATCTGCGCCCCGCTTGCATCAATCGCTGCGCGTGTTTCAGTAAAATCTTTATACTTACCCGTGCCTACTAATAGGCGCGAGTGGTAGGATTTTCCTGCAATTGTTAATTGTTTATTCATTTTATCTATTATCATCTTAACCAAAACGCTATAGAGCTACTAGGCTATTCAACCACCGCCAACAGCACCTACAATTTCTAATTGATCGCCTTCGCGTACACTCACCTCATTAAACTGGCTACGAGGCACAATTTCACCATTTTTTTCAATTGCCAAACGCTTACCAGTTAAATTTAATGTCACTATCAGCGCAGAAATTGTCACTATTTCGCCATCGAGTTGTTTTAAATTACCATTTACAGAAATTTTCATATATGTACTAATTTTACTGGAAACCAAGCAATTACGGGCGATTTTAAGTTAAAAGCTAGCATTTTTACAGATTATTTAATGCGTGGTTTTTACCCTTTTTATCTTGGTATAACACTTGCTTTCCACTAGGTATGATAAATATAGTTATTTTTGTGTATTCCGCAACAAACGTACTGCGTTATATACAAAAGTGTAATGATTTTAATGATTTATCAACTAAAGTTAATAAATTATTGAATTTTTTTGATAAATTACGCTCACACGCTGCGGGAACACAATTCCTGTAGATTTTAACTCCCAAAAGGAAAATATGATGCAAGCTTTAAATATTAGAAATGTAGAACAAGTTGTAAAACCAGAACTGGTTAATACAGCATTAACCGCTGTAGATAGCAAAAAATCTGATGAAACCAAACTGCAATCTGCAGTAGATTTGCAAAAAAAACAAAGTTTCAACCGCTTTTTAGAAGCTTATAGCGACTGCGTTTAATTAAATTAAACGCAAAATTAGTTTAGTTAAAATTAAAAAGTGGGCGGCGATGATGCCAACCCACTTATAATTTTTAAATCTAGTAATTATTAAAACCTAGCGTTTAATTCTAGGTTTTATATCACGTTTTACTCAATCACTAACTGTGGGCGTTTTGGCTCTGGCCAATCCAAGTGGTAGAACTGACCACGTGGCTTATCTTTACGCTCATAAGTATGTGCGCCAAAGTAATCACGCTGACCTTGCAGTAAATTAGCTGGTAAATCTGCACTGCGGTAGCCATCGTAATAGGCAAGCGCCGCACTAAAGCCTTGTGCTGGAATACCATTTACCACAGCCAAAGCAATCACTTTACGCCAGCCTGCTTGGCCTTCGTTCATCGCATTAGTAAAATATGGATCTAACATCAAGTTTTTCAAACGAGAGTTAAGCGCATAAGCATTGGTAATTTTTTGCAAGAAACGCGCGCGGATAATACAACCACCACGCCAAATTTGTGCAATTTCACCAAAGTTTAATTTCCAGTTGTAAGCCACTTGTGCCTTGTCAATCAACTGGAAGCCTTGCGCATAGGCACAAATTTTTGAGCAATACAAAGCATTTTTGATGGCTTCGATAATTTCTTTTTTGTCGCCTTCAACTTTTTTAACTGCTGGGCCTTTTAAGATTTTGCTAGCTTCTACACGCTCTTCTTTTAAGCTTGAAAGTGCACGTGCATAAACCGCCGCCGCGATCGCATTGGCTGGTGCACCCAGCTCAAGTGCATTTGCCGCTGTCCACTGACCTGTGCCTTTTTGGCCTGCAGTATCTAGAATTTGATCTACCAAGAAGCCTTTAGTCATCGGATCTTGTTGTTGCAGAATATCGGCAGTAATTTCAATTAAGAAGCTAGATAATTCACCTTTGTTCCACTCAGCAAACACTTTGCCAATTTCATCTGCAGGCATACCAAGCAAGTTTTTCATCAACCAATAAGCTTCGCAAATGAGTTGCATATCAATATATTCAATACCGTTATGCACCATTTTTACGTAATGGCCAGAGCCATCAGGGCCAATATATTCTGCGCAAGAGAAACCACCTACAACTGGCTTGCCAGGCTTGCCGCCTTCCATAGGCTCGCCCGTCTCATTATTCACTTTAGCTGCAATATCACGCCAGATAGGCTCTAAACTCGCCCATGCTTTGCGAGTGCCAGAAGGCATTAAGCTTGGGCCAAAACGTGCACCCGTTTCGCCGCCAGATACACCAGATCCAATAAAATCAATCCCTTTTACAGCGAGTTCTTTTTCGCGGCGAATGGTATCCGTCCACAATGAATTCCCGCCGTCAATAATAATGTCGCCTTGCTCTAAGAAAGGCAATAATGCGTTAATTGTCACATCGGTTGCGCTGCCTGCTTTTACCAGCAAAACAATTTTGCGCGGACGCTTAATACTCAACACAAATGATGCTAAATCCGCATGTCCAACCACATTGGCGTGCGACGGCTCATTCGCTTTGCAGTCTTTAATAAAATTCATCATTTTTTTAGGGTCGCGGTTATACACCGCAATGGTATAGCCATGATCGGCAATATTAAGGGCTAGATTTTGCCCCATAACGGCTAGGCCTACTAGGCCAATATCAGCATTTTTTGTGGTCATCTTGTTCTCTTGTCTCAGTTCTATTAAATGGGTAATTTAAATTAAAAAATTAAAACTCAAGCTTATGGCTTTCGTTTCAGCTTACTACATTACAACTACTACAGTTTTACTTCTACAAACTTAATACTACAAAACAACCTTTAATTTACAAGGCTTTAACTCAATAACGCCCTGCTAAACATTTGTAGCGCCAATTGATAGCCCATCTGCTCTAACTGGGCATCATACCGCTCGCCCTCATCACGCATAAACGCATGTTGACCGTTAAATTCGTGCCAAGTGAAGTTTAAATTGGCTTCTAACAGTTTTTGATACACCAATAAACGCCCCGCAGCCGGGATATGGTTATCTTGCTTGCCCCACACCATCATCAGCTCGCCTTTAATATCGGCCAGTCTTTCCATACTATGTTGATTAGGTTTGTTAGGGATAATATTGGTGTGTAAATCAGTTGCATAAAAACATGCGGTCGCCCTCACCTCTGGCTGCAAAGCCGCGCGAAAAGCTAAATGGCCACCAATACAAAACCCCATTGCACCTAAGTGACTATTATACCAGTCTTGGGATTTTAAATAATCGATCGCTGCGCGATTATCAGTGTCGTAACCTTGTACATCTTTGGCGGCTTTATCAGCATTACCTTTATCACGGCCTGCATCATCGTAACCCAGCACAGTGCCAATTAGGTTTAACTCATGAAACACTTCTGGCACAAGCACGGCATAGCCTTGACCCGCCATAAAACGCGCAGCACGCTCGATTGGGCCTGTTTGTTGAAAAATTTCAGAGTAGAATAAAATGGCTGGAACAGGTTTATCGCCAATCGGCCTATGTACATAAGTACGCATTACACCTGTTTTAGTTACTAAATCGACAATATGAGATTGTGTCAGCATGAATATTTAAATAAATATTTTAAAAGCGGTATTTTACAGGGCTTTGTGCGCTATATCACAAAGAAATTCATTTTATTTAATTAATATCTTCTGAAAATTGAAAATTATTGTTCTAATTGTATGTCAGTTCTAATTACGTGCTTTAATTTGATTAAGTGCTTTAAAAAAACTCACTTAATAGAAGGCCATTTTATGCGACTTACCATTTTATTTTTAACCTGCTTAATTGCGCAAAATAGTGTTGCTGAAAGCTTTACTGACCTAACTTACAAGCTCAAAGCCTCGGTAGTTAAAGTGCATGTCGCCACAAAATCTGGCGGACACGGCGTGGGTACAGGCGTGGTGGTAGGCAAAGACTTAGTCGCAACCAATTGCCATGTGATTGCAAACTCTATCGGCGTAAAAATTACCAAATTTGGCGATAGCTTTTCGCCAGATGCGATTAAAGCTGATTGGGTACACGATCTATGTATTCTGCGTTTTCAGTATTTAGATTTAAACCCCGTCATACTAGGCGATTCTGAAAACTTAAAATATCAGCAAGCCATATTTTCAATTGGCTTTCCAGGCGGGCCGCCCAAGCCACAATCGACGCAAGGAAAAATTAAAGCGTTATACAAGATGGACGATAGCCAAATTGTACGTACCGATGCCTCTTTTGTGATGGGTGCAAGTGGTAGCCCAGTATTTGACGCAGAAGGCAAACTAATCGCAATTAGCACCTTTAAAAGCCCAGGCCACGGCGCATATTTTTACAACCTGCCCGTGAAGTGGGTAAAAGCGCTGATTGATGCACCAGAGACCACTTCACTCGAGTCAAATATCACACCATTCTGGGATGCTTCTGAAGAGCAACGGCCATTTTTTAT
>JANNOS010000124.1:0-34849 GCA_031399315.1 Methylophilaceae bacterium
ATCGCCGAGGTGACTTTTAACCACGAAATGACCATCACGCGCATCCACGAAGATCCGCGTGTAACTAAACCATATACCGAGGCAGATTGGTTAAAAATCGATAAACTCGGCAATAAAATCGATACCGACCTTAAAAAACAAGATGTACGCCTAACCCAAGGCGGTGAGCCGACATTTGTCTCGATAGATGATATGGAAGGCGAAGAGTGGAACACTCTCGCACATGGCGATAAAAAACGTGATTTGGCAGGCAAGCTCGCCATTAAACTTAAAGAACATTTTGCCAAAGGCGGCATGTTACATTATGGGCAAGGTAAGTGGTACCCAGGTGAGCCATTGCCACGCTGGGCTATTGATATGGTGTGGCGCGTGGATGGCAAACCCATCTGGCGTGATGCCAGTTTGTTTTCTGATGAAACCGTACCCGATAATTACAGCTTAAAAGAAGCCACCGCGTTTGCTGATAAACTGGCCGAAAATTTAAGTTTTCCCAAAGATTGCTTAATTCCTGCTTATGAAGATGTGCTCGCGCAAACACAGTTAGAAGAAAAACTGCCCGAGAATATCGACCCGCTCAAAGTCAATTTAAAAGACAGCGAAGAACGTCGCCGCTTAGCGCGTTTATTAGAAACTGGCTTAGGTGAAGTGGTCGGCTATGTCATGCCGATTAAACCAGTCGAGACAAAAAAGCCCAGACTAAACAAAAGTCCAAACAAACTAGAAGCGGCATGGCTTACCAGCAAATGGCCGCTCAAGCGTGAGCATTTATATTTGCTCGCAGGCGATTCGCCCATGGGCTTGCGTTTACCTTTAGCCTCACTGCCGTGGGTGTTGCCCGAAGATATGGAACCTGAGTTCCCTATTGACCCATTTGCTAAGTGTGAAGCCTTAACTGATGAAGCTAAACCAAACGTCAGCATCAAGCATAAAAAACCTAAACCATTGCCGCGCGAGGTGATTCATACTGCGCTTTGCGTGCAAGTGCGCAATGGCAGGCTGCATGTGTTTATGCCGCCAGTCACTCGATTAGAAGATTATCTGACGTTAATTTCAGCCGTAGAAAA
This sequence comes from Methylophilaceae bacterium, assembly GCA_031399315.1. Classification (GTDB taxonomy): domain Bacteria; phylum Pseudomonadota; class Gammaproteobacteria; order Burkholderiales; family Methylophilaceae; genus Methylotenera_A. The sequence goes on from JANNOS010000124.1 coordinate 1,065, forward strand.
CACCGCCGCCGCGCTTAAGCTTAAATTATGGTTAGAAGGTTACACACCGCCACGCGATGCGCGTATTCAGTTGCTAAGCGTTACGCCTGACCCAGGTGTGATTGAGGTGAATATTCACCCTGCTAGCAACTGGAAGGACTTGGTGAACAATGTCACGCTTCTTTACGAAGAGGCACGCTTAACGCGTTTAGGCACAGAAAAATTCATGTTGGATGGTCGCCACACTGGCACTGGCGGTGGTAACCATGTCACGCTTGGTGGGGCAACTGCGGCAGAAAGCCCGATGCTACGCAGGCCAGATGTGCTGAAAAGCCTTATTACCTATTGGCAAAATCACCCTGCGCTATCTTATTTGTTTTCGGGCACGTTTATTGGTCCCACTAGCCAAGCGCCACGTGTGGATGAGGCGCGCGATGATAACTTGTACGAACTTGCCATTGCCTTTCAGCAGATGGATAAAGCCTTACCAGAAACAGAAGAAAGCAAGCGCCCGTGGTTGGTGGATAGATTGTTGCGCAATTTGTTGGTCGATTTAACGGGCAACACACATCGTTCTGAGTTTTCAATTGATAAATTGTATTCGCCAGACGGCCCAACAGGTCGTTTAGGCTTGGTCGAATTTCGCGCCTTTGAAATGCCACCGCATGCACGTATGAGCTTGCTGCAAAGCCTGTTGCTACGTGCGCTAGTCGCAAGGTTTTGGAACAAACCTTACGAAGGGAAGCTTGTCCACTGGGGCACCGAACTACACGACCGCTGGATGTTGCCGCACTTTGTCGCGCAAGATATTGCAGACGTGGTCGCAGACTTGCGCGCTTACGGATATAAATTCGAAAAACATTGGTTTGACCCATTTGTTGAATTCCGTTTCCCGCGCTATGGCACAGTTGCTTACCATGGTGTAGAGCTTGAGTTACGCCAAGCCATTGAACCGTGGAATGTGCTAGGTGAAGAAGTATCTGGCGGCGGCACAGCGCGTTATGTAGATTCATCCGTTGAGCGCATGCAACTGCGCGTGCGTGGGCTCACCAACGGCAGGCACATTGTGACGTGTAATGGCAGGCCGCTACCATTGCAAGCGACCGGGGTTGCTGGTGAATATGTTGCAGGTGTACGCTATCGCGCATGGGCACCATGGTCTGGTCTGCACCCATCGATAGGCGTGCAAGCACCGTTGGTGTTTGATTTGGTTGATACTTGGAGTAGCCGCGCGATTGGTGGATGCACTTACCATGTCTCACACCCGGGTGGGCGCAACTACAGCACCTTCCCTATCAATGCAAATGAAGCCGAAGCAAGGCGTTTTGCGAGATTTTGGGGGCATGGGCACACACCCGGTAAAGTAGATATTGTAGAAGAAAATCGAAACCCAAGGTTTCCATTTACGCTAGATTTAAGATGGGAAAGCAGTTAAGTTTAATTAGATTGAAAATTTTGCTGCTGAATAGGCTCAGCTCGATACGACTCCTGCTCCCACTCAAATCTTGGCAACTCTTGCAACGCTTTAGCCAAGCCTGCATTCCAAGCCTCTGAGAGCTGTTTGGCAAAGGCATCACTTTCGGTAAGATGAATCCAGCGCCCGCTATTCAGGCTGTCTTTTTCGTAGATAAGTAAATCAATCGGCGGGCCTACCGTCAGATTGCTTCGTATCGTAGAGTTCATCGAAACCAGCGCACATCGTGCAGCATGATTCAAATCCGTATCTCTGCTTATTACGCGGTCCAAAATCGGTTTGCCGTACTTAATTTCGCCAATTTGCAAATATGGGTGTTCGTCAGATTCGCAAATATAATTACCTTGCGGATAAATCAGCGATGTTTCTGGCATTTGCGACCCAATTTGACCCGCCATGATAAAAGTTGCTTCAAAATTAGTACTACCAGTATCTCTCACCACGTGCAGGCTTTGTGCATTTGTGCTGATATTCGCGACATAGTCTGTTGCTTCTTGCATGGTATTTACTGTAAGCAAGTTTGGCACAGAACTATTATCTAAATCTGAGCGTATTTTTTTTAATACAAGTTGGGTCGTTGCCAAATTGCCCGATGACATGATAGTCAAGAAACGATTATTTACCCATGAAAAAGTGTGCATCTTGTTATAAGTCGAGACATTATCATACCCAGCATTGGTGCGGGAATCAGAGCAAAGCACTAAACCTTGCTTAGTATTGATTGAAAGACAATATGTCATGACTTAATATATTTTGAGATGGTATAAAATGAATATTTATTGGGGGCAATCATAGCCTATTCGCGCCTTATTAGCAAAGGGTAAGGCGCATAATTTTACGAACACAATTTGTGTTTACTTTGGCGCTTCCCAAGAAAAACGCGGAAGCGACTCCAGTGCTTGCTTAAGGCCGTTATCCCAAGAGGCTGATAGTTTTTTAGCAAAGTCATCTTTATCAGTAAGCGACATATATGTACTCATCTTCAGTGCATCTTTTTTATAAATAAGCAATTCTACAGGCGGCCCAACAGTAAGATTACTGCGTATTGTAGAGTTCATCGAAACCAAAGCACATCTTGCTGCGGATTCTAGAGAAATATCACGTTTGGCGACACGATCTAATATCGGTTTACCATACTTAATCTCACCAATTTGCAAGAAAGGATAAACGTCTGACTCGTAAATAAAATTGCCTTGCGGGTAAATAAGCAGGGTTTCCATGGCTTGCGTGCCAATTTGACCAGCTAAAATAAAAGTAGCCTCATAGTTACGCTTTTGTGCGTCTCGTGAGGCTTGGTTTTTTTGTACTTCGGCACTAATGGTTGCAATGTAATCCGCCGCTTCGTGCAGGGTTGCAACACTGAGTAAATTAACAACCGTGTGTTGATTTAAATCTTGTCTAATTTTGCTAATAACTGCTTGCGTAGTAGCTAAATTACCTGAAGACATAATGGTAATTAAGCGATTTCCTACCCATACAAAGCGATGCATTTTAGAATAAACTGAAACATCATCGGAGCCTGAATTGGTGCGCGAATCCGAGCATAACACCAAGCCATCATTGGCATGAATGGCTAAACAATAAGTCATGCTGACACTATGGATGTTTGGGTTTGGGTGGATGCTTGATCTGATAACCCAGCTGTAGGTTCATCTGCACGGAAATATACCGAATCTATGGATTGGTGAATATTTCCCAAATATTTCTGCGATAAATCAATATATTCATGAAGCCTAGATAAATTCATGGCTTTGGTGTTCTGTTTACTAATGTTAACTTGTGCTGTTTTGATTGTTTCAATTATTTTTTCATTTTGCGGCATCGATTGCAAGCAAGCTTCCATCTCGGCCAGACAATGCTTCACACTACGTGGAAAGCGCTTTTCCTGAAATAAAAAATCAACCACTTCGGACATATTGACATGAAATGCCTTAAGCCGACGATAGGTTTGAAACGCTGAAAGCGATTTTAAAATACCTGCCCACAAGGTTTGCATGGTAATTTCAAATAAAGGATCATCCTCAGGCAATGAGATCGCGTAATTAATATCCATAATCCGCGTAGTCATGTCTGCGCGCTCTATGCTGCGGCCCAATTTAATAAAATGATAGGCTAAATCCTGTTCCATCGCGCTAGCTACCAAGCCAACAATCGCATGTCGTTGCGTGATGATATTGTGCAAAAAGATATATTTATTGCGCCTGTTCATCGCGGCATCTTGTAAATTGTTTTGAATATAAAGATACAAGCCATTGATACGTTCCCACAAGTCTTCTGGCAACATTTCTCTGAGTGTTCTGGTGTTTTCACGGGCAAATTTTACACACGCGAGTATAGAGCCAGGATTCCGCTCATCCGCGATTAAAAAGTGCATGATGTCATTTTCATTGGCATCGTCGTAGTACTCTTGATACAACTGATCTAAACCAGCGACTTTTAACAAGGTTCCCCAGCCCAAAGACGCCCCGTTAGGAATATCCAGCAAAGTATCAGAAATTTTAATGATGAGCCTTGCGGTGTTTTCTGCACGCTCTAAATAACGTGCCATCCAATATAGGTTTTCAGCATCACGCGCTAACATATTAGAGATCCTCCTCTACTATCCATGTGTCTTTACTACCGCCACCTTGTGAAGAGTTCACCACAAGCGAGCCTTGCCGCATCGCAACGCGGGTTAATCCACCCGTCGTGGCGTAAAGCTTATCTGACTGCAGCACAAAAGGTCGCAAGTCCAAATGGCGCGGCGCGAGCTGCCCTTCTATAATAGTTGGTGCTGTCGAGATATTAAGTGTCGGCTGTGCCATATAATTACGTGGATTATTGCAGATGAGTTCTTTAAATTGGTCGCGCTCTGCTTGTGTGGCACGTGGGCCAATCAGCATGCCATAACCGCCTGACTCATTTGCTGGCTTAACAACTAGTTTATCTAAGTTCTTTAACACATATTCACGCTGGTCTTCATACATACACATATAACTCGGTACATTTTGTAATATAGGGTCTTGATCTAAGTAATATTTAATGATTTTTGGCACAAAGGTATACACCACTTTATCATCTGCGACCCCTGCGCCTGGGGCATTGGCAATCGCAACCTTGCCACTGCGCCAAGCACGCATTAAACCATTTACACCTAATGCTGATTCTGGATTAAACACTTCAGGGTCTAAAAAGTCATCATCGATTCGACGATAAATGACATCTACACGCTGCAAACCAGTGATGTTTTTCATGTAAACAATATCGTTTTCATCCACGATTAAGTCAGAGCCCTCAACGAGATAAACGCCCATTTGCTGCGCCAGGTAACTGTGCTCAAAATAAGCTGAGTTATAAATACCAGGTGTTAACACCACAATCACAGGCACATCGCCAGAACGCGGGGAAAGCGCGGCTAATGTGTTATATAACTGCGTTGGGTAATCATCGACAGGTAAAATCGTAGAGGTACGAAATAGCTCAGGGAAAATACGCTTCATGATTTGGCGATTTTCTAGCATATAAGAAACGCCTGAAGGCACACGCAAATTATCTTCCAAAACATACATGGTGCCATCACTATCGCGCACTAAGTCCGTGCCACAGATATGCGCCCACGCACCAAATCTGGGCGTAACACCAACGCACTGTGGGCGGAAATTCGCCGAGCCTTTAAGCACTTCTAATGGAAATACACCATCTTTTACAATTTGCTGTTTATTGTACAAATCATTAATAAATAAATTGAGTGCAATCAAACGTTGCTTAAGACCTGCTTGAATAGGCTCCCACTCACGTCGACTCATGACTCTAGGCACCACGTCGAAAGGCCAAGCCCTGTCTATGTTTCCAGCATCTGAGTAAATGGTAAAGGTAATCCCCATCGCCATAATTGTTGCCTCAACTGCCTGGCGCCTAGCTTCAAGCTCCTTTTCATCAAGCGAACTTAAATAATCAAATAATGGCTTTGCAACGGGCCGCGGCCTTAAATGTTGATCTAATAATTCATCGTAAGCCTGAATAGAAGCATATTCAATGGAAGATATTTTCATTTATTGGATCATTTTTATATTAGATGTAAGGTTTAATTAGCGAATAGTATGCCAGTTATGTATTTAATGGCTAAATGCTTTAACGCCCTCCTCTGCACCAGCGGCCTCTGTCAGTGCCGCCACATTCTCTTTAGTGAAAAATCCATCAAAATCGCCGTAGCGTTGTACGTACTCAATAATGAGTGAAGAATGTTCTGAGGCATTAGAAAATATTTGTTTTAGCCCTAGCTCTTTTGAACCTATCACATCCAACAAGAAACCTTTGCCTTGCTCCGCAATTGCATTCACCACAAAATCAATGTTTTCAATGCCGTCACGCTCACCATCTTTAACAGCTAGCGCCATATGATGTAAGCGTGGGCCATAGTTACGCACGAAGGTTTCGGTGGGTGATGGCAACTTCTCAAGATGATTCACAAAGTATGGCGTATTGTTTGCGGTAAACACTTTTGCTGGGCTTCTTGACTCTGCGACGCCATGCACACTCTTAGTGACATTAGTAGAAGAGTTTTGATCCCAAATATTATAAGCGCCCCAGAAATAGTAGCTAGACCATGAGAGATATTCCAAAATGGCTACTTCACGGTTTTGGCTATAGACGCGGGTTGCAAGATGATCAACTGGTAAAATTAAATCATCAATCCGTAGTTTTTCTTGCAATAACTTGGCTTCTTCATAGGCGGCCTGTACGTCTGAACGGATAGTGCTCATCCCCAGCGCATAGACGCGTATATCATTGGGTTGCCGCTCTAAATAAGCCACAATATTATGCGTATAAGGTGACGGTTTACTAATTGCCAAGTTGCCAGGTAACTCTAACTTGCGGACATCGTTCTGATTAAAAAATCTAAATTCGCGCGCTTGTTGAATTTTTTCAACCTCGTGCAAGTTGCTCACGCGGATAATTTCACCCATGTAACGGCTGTTAGGTTTTTGTGAGCCAACAGGATAAATCTCATTTAATGCGCGAAAAATACCTCTAAAATTAGGGTCTTTCACCTCTCGTAAAATCAAATCGGGAGAGTTTAAATCAATGCGCAGGACATGTGTCCAGTGCGACTCACTTTCTAATGTGACCAAGTAATGGTAAGGCGTCATGAGACAAAGCTCAGCGATATATTTAATGGAGTGGTCAGGATCCACAGTAATCATCAAAGCGTCAATCTCATGCACCATCTCTGTCAACCCTAGACGATCGCGCTCTTCTAAAAGTCGTTGTAGATATTCTTCAAAAAAGGGAGAGTTTTCTTTATCGCCATGGCGAGTAAATTGGAGAGAGTTCATTGCGTTCATTTCTAAAATCAAAAGGTGTCTAGCAATTTAAGCTAAAAATGTGCCAATAGCGTGATTATTGCCCCAATATTATCAACTGAACCTAAAAAGAATTACTTTCTATTGCTGGATAATGCTGGATTTGACGCGAAGTATTGTCTGATACCACTTAGTATGGAATCGACAAGCTTATCTTGATACGCGTCATCAATCAGCTTGCGCTCTTCTTCTGGGTTGCTGATAAATGCCGTCTCAACCAATATGGACGGTATATCTGGTGACTTTAACACCGCAAAACCAGCTTGCTCAACGTGATTTTTATGTAGCTTATTAATCTCACCTATGTGACCCAAAACCGCTTTACCTAATTTTAAGCTATCGTGAATGGTCGCTGTTTGCGATAAATCCAGCAAAGTTCTAACTAGTACAGGATCTTTACCACCCAAACTTACCCCACCTATCAAATCAGATTCATTTTCTTTCTTAGCTAAATAACGCGCGCTTGCACTGGTTGCCCCTTTTTCAGAAAGAGCGAATACAGAAGAGCCGCGTGCTGCGGGGTTAGTAAAAGCATCCGCATGGATTGATACGAATAAATCCGCCTTAAACTTGCGCGCTTTAACTACGCGCGTGCCAAGTGGCACAAAATAATCCCCATCTCGCGTTAACATGCCACGCATATTAGGTTCTGCATCTATTTTTTGTTTTAGTTTCCTAGCGATTTTCAAAGTAATGTCTTTTTCACGGCTTCCGTTGGCGCCACGCGCTCCTGGGTCTTCGCCACCATGTCCCGCATCAATCACAATAGTGATTAAACGATCATCGACTTTATCTATAGCTGGCTCGTCTTTTTTATCACTGCTTTTATCACTATTGTCTATTGGAGGTAAAACAGGCTCGGTCGCAGGCGCTTCAGCCCCACCTGCATCTTGGGGCAAAGGCTCTATAACAGGCTTAGTCGTATCGTTATCTGGCTTTAAATTATCTTCTGCACTTTTTTTACCTAGCATAGACATTAACTCATCTTGCATTGGGTAAATATCTAACACCAAGCGGTTTTTATAATCGCCTACCGGCGCAAGCGCAAACAAGTTAGATTTCACCTCACCTTTTAAATCAACAGCAATTCGCACCACGCCGGGTTTATATTTGGCAACACGCACTTGTTTAATATAAGGGTCGCTCGATAAAATTTTATTAGAAAGCGTTTGTAACACGCTTGTAAGCTCGACGTCTTCAATATCCAGCACCAAGCGGTCAGGATTTTTTAAAATAATCAGTTGGTATTTTATTGGCGCAATAGACTCAAAAGCAATGCGTGTATATTCTTCGGCTGGCCAAACACGGGCAGCCGTGATGTTATTTGCAGCATAAGCATTTGAATCTAATAGTAATAAAGAAATAAAGAAAATTTGTGTTAAAACGTGTTTAATCATAAAAGCCTTCTAAACATTTTTTTCCTAACACTGAATTCGCTGAAAATTTAATTTGGCGAGCATCTGACTGACCTTGCTTAATCATGCAAAGTTGCACATCAATATCTGGCGCTGGTAGCACATGTGCAGCCTTTTCTGGCCACTCTACCATGCAAATACTTTGTGCATTGAAATACTCTCTAAAGCCTGCCGCATCCCACTCATCCTCACTATTAAACCGATATAAATCAAAATGATATAATTGACAATTAGAAAAAACATTAGGTTCAATTGAATCAAGCTTTAAGGTATATATTTCAACCAGCGTATAAGTTGGACTTTTCACTTTTCCCACATAGCCCAAACCATACAATACTCCGCGCGCAAAAGTGGTTTTGCCTGCGCCCAAATCGCCATGCAAATATATTGTTAAACCAGACTTTAAAACCTGAGCAAATCGCGTACCACAAGCCAGCGTTGCAGCTTCGTCTTCCAAAGTAATTAATTTAGGTTCTAATGTAATATCATTCGACATTATGCAACTAAACTTTATTAACGACTTTAACGCTCTGGCGGCTGACATCAAGCGATGGGGGCGTGAACTGGGCTTTGCCGAAATAGGCATTACTGATACCGACTTGACGAATGCTGAAACCGAACACCAAGCTTGGATTAAAAAAGGCTTTCATGGTGACATGGATTATATGGCAAAACATGGCACAAAGCGCACACGGCCATATGAATTAGTTGCGGGAACTTCGCGGGTAATTTCTGCTCGCCTAGATTATTTACCGCCTAAAGCCAAAGATAGCTGGCAAACCATGCAAGATGGTGAAAAGGCGTTTATTTCGAGATATGCTTTAGGCCGCGATTATCATAAAGTGATGCGAAATAAGTTGCAAAAATTATGCGATAAGATTTCTATGCATATTGGCAACTTTGAATATAGAGCATTCACTGATAGCGCACCAGTGTTAGAAGTAGCGCTAGCAGACAAAGCTGGCTTAGGTTGGCGTGGCAAACACACACTGTTGATTAACAAAGATCATGGCTCTTGGTTTTTTCTGGGCGAAATTTACACCAACTTACCATTACCGATTGATAAAAAAGCCACAAATCATTGCGGCAGCTGTTCATCGTGTATTGAAATATGCCCTACCCGCGCCATTACTAAACCATATGAAGTAGACGCGCGACGTTGTATCTCATATCTCACTATTGAACTTAAAACAGCCATACCCATCGAATTTAGGCCGTTGATAGGCAACCGCGTCTATGGCTGCGACGATTGCCAATTAGTGTGCCCGTGGAATAAATTTGCAGAAATTACCCAAGAATCTGATTTTAATGTTCGCAACGGCTTAGATGACATTAGCTTGGTGGAATGTTTTAGCTGGAGCGAGGTGAAATTTAAACAAAAAATGGCGGGTAGCGCGATTTATAGAATTGGATATGAGCAGTGGTTGCGCAATATTGCCGTAGGCTTGGGTAATGCACCTAGTTCGCCAGAAGTAATTAACACATTAAAAATACGCGAAAATGATGAGAGTGAACTGATAAAAGAGCACGTAAAATGGGCGTTACAGCAACATCAATAAAAACATAAAAAACTACTCATACACATCGGTCGACGTTTCTTCTTCATCAAATGATGGATCTAAAATAATTTTTGCTCCACTACTTTTTGAGCCATTTACACTTGCGTCATTTATATCAATGTTAAGCTTATCAGAAATATTTGCGCTTGCATCTCTAGCTTGATCAGTTTTTTGAGCTGTTTCTATGGGGTAAAAATCTAACATTAATCTGTGTTGATATTTACCCAAGGGTTTGTAAATATTTAACTTAGGTTTAACTTCTGTTTTTAAATCAAACACAACACGAGTAATGCCCGCTTTAAAGTTTCCAACACGTACTTGTTTGATATATAAATCATCTGAAAATTTTTTATTCGCTAACGCCATTAATTGATTGTTTATTGGGCTATTTTTAAGATCAAGCACAACACGATTCGGATTTTTTAAAATCAACATCGAAGACATAGCTGCCTGATCTGTTTCTATCATCACATGCGTGAATTCGCTACCGGGTAACATAAAGACGCTCGTGCTGATAATTGTTGCACCATAAATAGTCGCGCTTGATAAAAACAATACGCCTATGACTAAGGTTTTAAATAAAAAAATTGCTCGGTGTAAAATTTTATTTCTCAAGATAAAAATGTATGTATCAAAGGGAAGCCAACATCGCCGCCCCCAGCATGCCTGCTGTGTCTTTCGCAGTAGAAATTTTAACGGTGATTTTATCGCGCAATACAGGAATTAAATCATTCTCTAACTGGTCATCAAAACCCTTTTGCATTAAGTGCCATGCGTGGCTCATGCCGCCGCCAATCACTATATTATTAACATCAATCACCTTCAAAATGCTCGCCAATGCTTGCGCTAAAGCATTAGCTGCATCTTGGTACGCAAAAAGGGCGTGTTCATCACCTGCATCTGCCAGTGCAGCAATTTCAGCGGCACTTTTTTGCTGATTCGTTAAATCAAAATAAGTCGTACTTACTCCAGTTGCTGAAGCGTAGGTTTCCATACAGCCTAAATTACCGCAACCGCACGGCCTGCAACCTTGAGATATGATAATATGCCCGACTTCCATGGCACAACCGTGCTGACCAACATAGGGTTTCCCATGCTGTTTTATATCAGGCAAAATCAAGCCGCCGCCCACACCTGTGCCTAAGCCTAAATAAATTAAGCCGCCTGCTGGTTTACCTGCTAAGCAATATTCACCATAAGCGGCGGCATTCGCATCATTTTCGACAACTATTTGTTTTATTTGTGCTTTTTTGCCAATGACTTGGCTTAAATCTGCTGCCAAATTGACATCTCTTAGACCCGGTAAATTAGGTGATTGTGCAATGTTTTGCGTTTGTGGATCTATAAACCCCGGAAAACCAATGCCAATAGCTTTTACACTTGCGTATTTTTGTAATACCGTTTGTATTGCATTTGCCGTAACTGAGATAGTTTTTTGCCAAGCAGCACTGGGAGTATTCGTTTTGCATAACTCAGAAAAGTTGGCCTGAAAGCGCATTTCCTCAATTAAGTTCAACCCAGAAAACACGCCTATGCGTAGATTTGTACCGCCAACATCAATACCTATGCTGTCAGCAGGATCTATGGACATTTAATTGCAGGTCCATTTATCTTACAAACCCATTTGTTTGCTCGCCCTGAAGACTTAATTGCATTTTTAATGCTATTTTTATCTAAGTTTTCGAACGTATCCCAATCAAATCGCCATTGCCAGTTGCCGCCCATAGTGCCAGGAATGTTCATGCGATGCGCGCCATCTAACCCTAAAATATCCTGCATGGGAATAATGGCTAAATTGGCTTTTGTACTCAACGCCAATTCCACCAAAGGCTGTGGCATATTGGGAGCTTCACTTCCCAATAGTGTATGCAAATGTATTTTTGCGCCATCATCTAAAGTTTGATACCAGCCCAAGGTAGTATCGTTATCATGCGTTCCGGTGTAAACCACACTATTTTCATCAATATTTTCTGGTAGATAAGGGTTATCAGCCTCGCCACCAAATGCAAATTGTAAAATCTTCATGCCAGGTAGGTTATATTTCTCACGCAGAGCATCCACTTCATCCGTAATAATACCTAAATCTTCAGCTACTAAATGCATATTGGGAAAACGCTTAACAACAGCATTCAATAAGGCGTCTCCGGGTGCTTCCACCCATGCGCCGTTAATGGCTGTTTCCTCGCTTGAGGGAATCTCCCATGCGGCTTGTAAGCCTCTAAAATGATCAATGCGCAAAAGATCAAACATACATTGCTGTGTACGTATGCGGCCAAGCCACCATTTAAAACCATTTGCCTGCATCGCTTGCCAGTTATAGTGCGGATTACCCCAACGTTGGCCCGTTACTGAGAAATAATCTGGCGGCACACCTGCTACCACTTCTGTGTTTTTGTTGGCATCTAGCTTAAAGGCATATGGCTGCCCCCACACATCGGCACTATCAAAAGCAACAAAAATAGGAATATCGCCAAACATGGCTACACCTTTTTTATTTGCATACGCTTTAAGGGTTAACCACTGTTTAAAAAATACAAATTGCGTGAATTTAATCACGGAAATTTGATGCGCATAGCGCAGTTTTAGTTTTTTAATGAGTACGGGTTGCTTGTTTTTATATGCTAAGGGCCACGTATTCCAGCTAATTTGCTTGAATTTCTCTCTTAACATCAAAAATAAGGCAAAATCACCTAGCCAAGCAATATTCTCTTGGCAAAAAAGCGTAAATTCTTTTTGTAATTTAGTATTTTTACCCTCTTTGTAGCGCAAATACGCTAACGTTAAAAGTTCTTTTCTATTGGCTCCAGATTGATTTAAGTCATGCTGAGTAAAATCATGCTTAGTCAATAAATGGTCACTAACCAAGCCGGCCAAACTTATGAACGCCGGATTACCCGCATGCGCGCTTAAACACTGGTAGGGGGAGCCGTCATCATGCGGCATATTGAGTGGTAAAGTCTGCCAAACACTGGCGCCAATTTCAGCTAAAAAGTCGACAAACCGAAAAGCCTCATCGCCGAAATCGCCTGATGGTAAGGAACTGATGTGCAATAAAACACCTGCACGGCGGGCTTGCGGATGTGTAGTTTTTGGCATTAAATTTCTTTATCTTATTGTTGATAACCGATTAAATTGACTTATTCACCGCTTCTACGCCTCGCTCCTGCGCATTGTACCGGCGTTCTCAACGCCACCCCCACCCTTGCTAATGGATTTATTAAGTGTGCTAGGTATAGGCTCATTTAATAAACCATATAAGTTAATAAGATTGCGACGATATAGCTTATCGAAACTCGCCACACTTTCTGAGGAGTTGTAATCACCAAACCACCAAAACCAATCTGAGCCTTCACAAATAGCCAATTGACGCTCGCAAGCTTTTAATTGAGTAGCATCTAAGCTATTTGTAGCAATCACGCGATCGTAAGTTTTTTTAGCTTCGCACAGCAAATCCCAAGCTAAGTTTTTATCTGTGCTCCCTATCCATGTACTAAATGTGCCATATACCCAACTACCTGCAGCCACTTGCGGCAATACTGGTGCAGTTATTTTGACACTTGCCTTATTTTTAGTGAGATACATATCAACAATATCGCTAAAAGTCGTCATCTCGATAGTTGGGTGGCTTGCTAATGCTGCATAAAGTTCTTTTAAAAAGTAATATCCATTGTAGGGATAGTATTCCCAAGCGTTTTCACCATCTAAAATAACACTCACTATTTTTGTGGTATCAGTTTTGTTGGCCCCATGAATATCCTCTAATGCACGAATAAAATCATTCACCGCTTCAGTTGAGTGCATTTTTGAATACTCAAAGCCTATCTTGTCTGAAAGCTGATCATCTCTAAAAAAACACAGCAATTCGTCTTTGCCATTGGTGATTGTGTACGGCTGATAAAGATAATCGCTTTTATCTATGCTACTTAACTGTGATTTAGCTAGACTATTTGCCAGTACGCCTTGCCCTGTAGCGGCCCATTCAACGCCATGCTCAGCCATTAATAATAAGGCAACATGTGAAACAGCGCCCTCCGCTGGCCACATTCCACGCGGGACTCCCCCAAAAAAGTGCTTATGCGCAGCTTTTGCAGAAGCAACGTGTGCGACTGCTCGCGCTTGCCCACCATCGTACTGTGTATGTTTAGGTAATGGCGCATAAGGCATTGCATCCAATGTCGATTTAAAATCTAACAATAAAGGCAATATCGGGTGGTAATGTGGCGTTGTCGATATTTCGATTTGATTGCGCTTCATTAACGCTTTATAGCGCGGAATTAAGTCTGAAATTGTATCGCTAATCACTTTAAAGAGTTGTTTTCTATCTTTCATGGTAAACAACATGCCTTTTGCTAAAAGCGACTTAACCACCTGGTCGTTTTGACGCAGGCTTTCACCTGTCCAGGCCAAATGGTACCAAACCAGCAAATCAGTCTTGAATTGCGCGGATAAATAATGAAACTTGTTATCCACCATCATTGGCTCTACCAGCTGATACATGTGCAATAGCCGCTGGTAGTGAGGGAAAGGACTCAGCATTTTTTCGTGATGACTTTTAAAGCAACTTTGCACAATTAAATGACACTGTTCTTGGCTGATATTCTCTAGATCCTCCTCAATGAGCAAAGCCAAGAGCGGATCTCGAATATCATTTTTTTTAAATTGCTGGCTGTAATCTTCTAACTGGTCTAATAGAATAGGCACGAAGTTAAACGAAACACGTGCCTTCGGATTTTCTTCGAGATGAAAAGCCATATCGCTATAGTCTTTTATCGCATGTAGATACGTCCAAGGTAGCACGTATTCATTGGTTAGCACATCACGATAATCTGGCTGATGCATATGCCAATAAAGGTTCAAAAAAAGTTTTTTATGAGATGATTTCAAAATTTAAACCTTCACACTTAACATTAATTAAATAATATAATTAATTGATTTATATTAAATTACTCGATACAAATCTTGCCCCAACATGTCTGGTGTTACCAATACAATGCCTTTTTCTGAAACATAAAACCGCTCAGCGTCTTTTTTCAAATCTATTCCGATATGCATCCCCTCAGGAATCACGCAACCTCTGTCTATGACAACCTTTTTAAGTTTACTATGACGATTAATAACCACATTTGGTAAAACCACTGCGCCTTCTATCTGGCAATAACTATGCACGCGCACATTCGAAAACAGTACTGAGCCTGTCACAGTAGATCCACTGATCAAACATCCTCCAGAAATGAGTGAGTCTATCGCGCTGCCTGTTCTCCCCGCATCATTAAATACAAACTTTGCTGGCGGGAGCTGTTCTTGGTATGTCCAAATCGGCCATTCTTTATCGTATAAATTGAGTTCTGGAATCACCTTTGTGAGTTCCATATTAGCTTCCCAATAAGCATCAATCGTGCCTACATCGCGCCAGTAGTAATTGGCGTCCCGCGCACCTACGCAGCTATCGGTGAAGCGATGTGCCTGAATTTTGTACCTTTTGATGATATAAGGAATAATATCTGCACCAAAATCGTGCGAAGATTTTTTATCTCCCGCATCTCTAATCAGCTGCTCATACAAAAATTTAGCGTTGAATATATAAATACCCATGCTAGCAAATGCCTTACTTGAATCACTAGGCATATGCTTAGGGTGTTCTGGTTTTTCGGCAAACTCAATGACACGGTCGGTTTCATCCACTGC
Source organism: Methylophilaceae bacterium (assembly GCA_031399315.1). Classification (GTDB taxonomy): domain Bacteria; phylum Pseudomonadota; class Gammaproteobacteria; order Burkholderiales; family Methylophilaceae; genus Methylotenera_A. Next base: position 16,519 of record JANNOS010000124.1, read on the forward strand.
CAACACGCCAAACCCTTTAGCGTCCTCTAAAGATACATTAATACAAGCAATGGTCATGTCCGCATTACTTCTAGCATGCGTAGCGAGCATCTTGCCATAATCCATTTTATAGATATGATCCCCCGCCAAAACCAGCACAAATTCGCCACCATTTTCGCGCAATAAATCAACATTCTGGTACACCGCATCCGCAGTGCCTTTGTACCATTCTTCTGTGAGCCGCTGTTGCGCTGGGATAATATTGACATACTCACTGAACTCACCGCGTAGAAAGCCCCAGCCACGCTGAATATGCTGTATTAAACTTTGTGACTTGTATTGCGTTGCCACATTAATGCGACGTATGCCTGAGTTAATACAATTAGATAAGGGAAAATCAATAATGCGGAACTTTCCACCGAACTGAACCGCTGGTTTTGCGCGCCAGTCTGTTAGGTTTTTTAAACGACTACCTCGTCCACCTGCTAAAATAATGGCAACCGTGTTTTTAGTAAGATTACTAATGAAACGAGCCGAATGCCTATCGACTTTTCGACGTTCTATTTGTAGGTTTTGTGTCATGGGCCCTCCTGAAAAAACAATCATTAAATAACTAATTGGGCCTTGTAGATGAATTTACATCTTTAATTCATACGATTCCATTATAATCAGCTTGAAGCACTACAATCTAGTAGTCCCAGTAAAAATAAGCAAAAAATAGGCAAAAAACTTAAAATATTTTTAGAGAACATATTTTGGCAAAAACGAATACCACACTTAACCCCAAAAATTTAGGCTCAAGCGCCATGCAATTGATTCTTGATGCCAAACATCACGACCCTTTTGATTTTTTAGGTTTGCACGAAACTAGCAATAAAAGCTTTGTATTCCGCATCTTTTTGCCACATGCTAGCCAAGTATGGTTAAAAGTAGCTAAGGAATGGGCGCTGCTAGAAAAGATACATAAAGATGGTCTGTTTGTCTGGGAGGGTAAAAATCAGCCAAGCGCACCATGTTTACTCAAAATTGAACATTCAGGCGGGAGTTATGAGACGCATGATGCATACTCATTCCTGCCTTTTATTACAGAAGATGAGCTACATTTATTTGCAGAAGGAAATTTAAATTTAGCCTATAACACGCTTGGTTCCCATGTATGCGAACTACAAGACATACAAGGTGTACGCTTTGCTGTGTGGGCACCCAGCGCAGAGCGCGTAAGCGTAGTTGGAAATTTTAATCAATGGGATGGTCGCGTAAACCCCATGCGTGTGCGCGGGGCGAGCGGCGTGTGGGAAATTTTTATCCCAAACTTAACCGCAGGTGATTTATATAAGTTTGAAATTCGCAACCGCCACACTGGTGCTATTTTTACTAAAATCGATCCTTATGCGCGAGAGTTTGAATTACGTCCTGGTACAGCATCTCGCATTACTGACGCAACGCCTTACCAATGGCAAGACGAAGCTTGGCTTAAACGCCGCCCCCAGAATGATTGGTTACATGCGCCATTTAACTGCTACGAGGTGCATTTAGGCTCTTGGCGGCGCAAAAAAGGTAACGCCCTGCTCAATTTTCGCGAATTAGCCGAAGAACTGGTAGCTTATGTCGTCAAAATGGGTTACACCCATATAGAGCTCTTGCCCGTCACCGAACATCCATTAACAGAATCTTGGGGCTATCAAACGACTGGTTATTATGCAGTTACCACCCGATTCGGCACGCCAGATGACTTGCGGTTTTTTATAGATACATGCCACCAAGCTAATATTGGTGTCATTCTTGATTGGGTACCAGGTCATTTTCCTAAAGATGACTGGGCATTGGCGCGTTACGATGGTAGCGCTTTGTATGAACATGAAGACCCAAGATTGGGAGAGCATCAAGATTGGGGTACGCTCATCTTCAACTACGGGCGCAATGAGGTACGCAACTTTTTAATTGCCAATGCTTATTTCTGGCTAAATGAATTTCATATCGATGGTTTGCGTGTCGATGCTGTGGCTTCCATGCTGTATCTTGACTACTCACGCAAAGCGGATCAATGGCTACCAAACAAATTTGGTGGTCGCGAAAATATAGAGGCGATTGAGTTCTTTAAGCAACTTAATATAATGGTCGGCCAACATTTCGCTGGCGTATTAACGATTGCAGAAGAGTCTACCGCTTGGCCAGGCGTGTCTAGACCCGTGTATTTAGGTGGCTTAGGCTTTAGCATGAAGTGGAATATGGGCTGGATGAATGACAACTTAGCCTATATCGAAAACGATCCGATTCATCGTAAATATCATCACGACAAACTCACGTTTGGACAACTGTATGCTTATAGCGAGAACTTTGTGCTACCGTTTTCTCACGATGAGGTCGTACATGGCAAGTGCTCTTTGTTAGACAAGATGCCAGGCGATGCATGGCAAAAATTCGCGAACTTGCGCTTACTCTTTACATTGCAAATGACTAGTCCAGGTAAAAAACTCAACTTTATGGGTAACGATATCGCGCAAGGCCGTGAGTGGAACGTGAACCAAAGCCTAGATTGGAATTTGTTAGACATTGACCTACATCAAGGTGTGCAGCGCCTGATGAGTGATATAAATCACCTTTATGCAAAGGCTGATTACTTATATGACTTAGACTTTGATGTAGAAGGATTCACGTGGATAGACTGCCACGACTCAGATCAATCTTCGATTAGCTTTGTAAGGCGTGCTCGAAACGGTAATTTTGCTATAATAGCGCTCAACTTTACACCTGTTTTACGGCATAATTATCGTATTGGCGTGCCAAATAGAGGCCAATATGTTGAAGTTTTTAATAGCGATGCCGAAATATATGGCGGTAGTAACCAAGGAAATGGTGCTGGTTTACAAACAGAAAATATCGCATGGATGAATCATGCGCAATCTCTATTGATTACTTTACCACCCTTGGGTGGCTTAATATTGGAATATAAAAACCAATAGTTTACATTAATAAATAACTATAATAATTTGATTTAAAAAAGATAAATGACCTCACTTACTCAATACCCTGTATGGAATGCACTTTGTGCGCATCAAAAAACTGTTGCTACTTTACACATGCGCGATTTATTCGCGACTGACCCTAAACGCTTTGAGAAACTCAGCTTAAAGTTTGATGACTTATTGTTTGACTACTCTAAGCATCGCATTACCGAACAAACATTACCTTTATTATTTCAGTTAGCGCGCGAAGCCAATATTGAAAGCTCGCGTGACAAAATGTTCGCAGGCGAAAAAATCAACATCACTGAAAATCGTGCTGTGTTACACACCGCCCTGCGCAACCGTAGCAATAAACCTGTTTACGTGGATGGCAAAGATGTAATGCCCGAAGTAAACGCAGTGCTTAAACACATGCGTGAGTTTAGTGACAAAGTACGTAGTGGCGACTGGCTTGGTTACACAGGCAAACGCATTACAGACATTATTAACATTGGCATTGGCGGCTCTGATTTAGGCCCTGTCATGGCGTGTCAGGCGCTTAAGCCTTATGCAAGTCCCGACTTAAACATTCATTTCGTGTCGAATATCGATGGCGCGCACTTGATGCTCGCGCTAGAGAAATGCAACCCAGAAACTACACTGTTTATTGTGGCCTCTAAAACCTTCACTACGCAAGAAACCATGACCAATGCGCTTTCTTCGCGTACCTGGTTTTTAAATACCGCCAAAGAAGATGCTTTTGTCGCAAAACACTTTGTGGCGCTTTCTACCAATGCCAAGGCGGTAACAGAGTTCGGTATTGATACCGCTAATATGTTCGCATTTTGGGACTGGGTAGGCGGTCGTTATTCATTATGGTCTGCCATCGGCCTATCTATTGCCATATACGTTGGCATGGACAATTTTGAAGGCATGTTGGCTGGCGGACACGAAATGGATAACCATTTTAGAACCGCCCCGCTCGAACAAAATATGCCAGTGATTTTGGCCTTAATCGGCATTTGGTATAACAACTTTTTCCATGTAGATACCCATGCGATATTGCCTTACGATCAAGGCATGGCGCGCTTCCCTGCTTATCTACAACAAGCGGATATGGAAAGTAACGGCAAATTTATCTGCCGTGATGGCAACCGTGTGCAATACAAAACTGGCCCAGTGATTTGGGGCGAGGCTGGCACCAATGGTCAGCATGCGTTTTACCAACTGATACACCAAGGCACGCAAATTGTACCTGCAGACTTTTTAATGCCTGTGCATAGCCATTATGCGATTGGCAAACATGGTTACGCACATCACAAAATATTACTTGCTAACTTTTTAGCACAAACACAGGCACTGATGTTGGGCAAAACCAAAGATGAAGCGCGTGCAGAGCTTGAAAAACAAGGCTTGAGCGGTGAAGCACTAGAAGACTTATTGCCGCACAAAGTATTTGAAGGCAACCGCCCGACGACATCGATTATGTTCGATAAACTCACGCCGAACACTTTGGGCAAACTCATTGCGTTGTACGAACATAAAATATTCGTGCAAGGCATGATGTGGGATATCAACAGCTTCGACCAATGGGGCGTGGAATACGGCAAGCAAATCGCTCAGCAAATCTTGCCGCAATTGACGAATGAAGAAGTAGTAAGTAATTACGATAGCTCTACCAATGGCTTAATCAACCATACCAAAGCGTTAAAATAGTGTCTGTAGGATGTCAGTAGACGAACATTTCACCAATATCAATTCTCACGCGGTACAATGCCTTTCAGTTATTGCGCGATACGCGAGGTGCTGAACGATGCCTAGCGGAGCCTTTAGGTCTGTTCTCTTGCTTGGTGCATTTGCTTTCAAATTTCCCCGATATCGGAACATGGGCGCAGGAATGCGAAGTAATCGTTGGGAACGGGAGATGTGGCAAAAGTGGCAGCCTATATTCAAATGGGCAACACTCTGCCCAGTGTACTTCGCTGATCCTGCAGGTTTCCTCGTCATCATGCCCAGAGCCCTGCAGCCAGTAACTCGAGAAGAAGTCGAGGCTATGCCTGACTACTACCCCGCAATCACTTCCGAGACCAAAGCCGAAGATCACGGCCGTCTCGGTTTACGCGTCGTCGCCCTCGACTATGGGTTACCAGACCAGCACTTTGTACTTGAACAACGCCAGTACTACAGTCAGAAGGTCAGTAGCGCCGCAATTGAAATTCCAAATGATGCTTAACTGAAAAGCGTTGCGGCGCACAAAAAACTACCTTAACTGCAACCCTTTTGTAAGCGTATCAATCCCAACCGATTTCGCCATACTTGCACCAAAACGTTTAGCAAAGCGGTCTACCACCGTTTCTTGGTAGGTATAATCTACAATTTCCTCTTGTTTAATCACTTCACGCGCCACATAATCCGCACTACCCAACGCATCTGCAAGCCCTAGCTTAATACTTTGCTGGCCGCTCCAAAACAAGCCACTAAAGGTTTCTGACGTTTCTTTTAAACGCGCACCACGGCCAAGTCTTACTACCGCTTTAAATTGCTCGTGCACTTCGTCTAACATCGCCTGCGCAAGCGCTTGATGTTTTGGGTTCACTGGCGAAAATGGGTCTAACATGCCTTTATTTTCACCCGCCGTCATTAAGCGGCGTTCTACGCCCACCTTTTTCATCACTTCGGTAAAGCCGTAGCCGTCCATTAATACGCCGATAGAACCAACAATACTGCCTTTATCTACATAAATTTTATCGGTCGCAACCGCAATGTAATAGCCGCCTGAAGCGCAAATATCTTCTACCACGCCATAAACTGGGATTGTAGGGTGCAATTTCTTTTGGCGTGTGATTTCATCGTTAATAATGCCCGCCTGCACTGGGCTACCACCTGGTGTGTTAAACCGCAAGATAATGCCTTTAGTATTGGTATTTTCATACGCATTATTTAAGCTAGTAATGACTGAGTCTGCATTCACATCACCACCTGGTTCAATGACACCGTTGATGTCAATTAAAGCGGTATGCGGGCCAGAGCCGTTTTTGTCACCAAGCCAGCCAAAAGCCAAAATGAGCAACAAAAATAAATAGCCAAATGTGAGCGCTTTAAAAAATATGCCCCAACGACGCGCAGCTTTCTGCTCTTTTAAGCCAGAAAGCGCGAGTGTTTCGATTGTTTTTTGCTGCCAGGCATTATTTTGTGAAGCGTCTTGCGAGTTTAATTGTTCAGACATGTAATGTTTTTTCCTAGTTTAAGTTTTTCTATGCGATTTATTTAACTGCTTATATTGGTGTAATTGGTCAAGGTGAATGGTAATGTGTTGATTTTGCTCTGTAACGGGCAATGATTGCAAGCTTTTTCCTTTACACGGACCCATTACGCAATGTCCCGTATCTGGCATATAGTGTGCACCATGCGTGGCACATATTAAATAATCTTTACTCACGGTAAAAAATTCACCCTGATTCCAATCTAACTCTACTGGCACATGCGCGCACTGGTTCACATAAGCATGCGCTTTGCCGTGATAGCGCACCACAAAACCAGTGGCAAACTCGCCCAATTGCGGTAAGGCAAATCTCAAACCTAGCGATTTCTCGACCAGCTCGTGACTATCAAATGTAATGGTTTGCTTATGCATGTGTTTAATTAACCAACAGCCAAGCACCTAAGTCTTTAAATTGATCAAATATTTCAATGCTATTGTAGCTTAATAGCTTGTCGCGTGATTGTGCCCCAAACGTCACCGCAACACTTTGCACACCTGCGTTTTCCGCCATTTGCAAATCGTAGCTACTGTCGCCTATCATCAGCGTTCGCTCTGGTCTCACCACACAAAAGTCCATAATTTCATCTATCATTTGCGGATGCGGTTTAGAAAAGCATTCATCAATCGTACGTGTGGCGTGAAAGTAATTGCCCAAACCACAATGCTGAAGCGCCAAATTAAGCCCGCGCCTGCCTTTGCCCGTAGCGACAGCCAATTTAAACCCACGCCGATTAAGCTCAACAATCAGTTCTTTTGCCCCCTCAAATAAGGGGATCGCCGCTTCACCAGCATAATAGTTTGCCGTATATTGCCGTGCGAGCGCTTGCGCTTTTTCTGCTGGAATATCTCCATATAATGCATGAATAGATTCACGCAAACCAAGGCCAATAATGTTTCTGGCTGCATGCGGGTCCAATGTAGGCAAACCAACTTGTTCTGCTGCTGTTACAATCGCATGCGTAATCATCCCAGTAGAATCAGCCAGTGTACCGTCCCAATCCCATACAATTAAATCAAATTCCTTACTCATTACTTATATTTTTTCCGTCTAACTTGTTAATAAAATTTTCTAACTCTGTAGGCAAAGGCGCGATTAATTTCAAACTATCCCCCGAAACAGGATGCCGTAATTTTGTTTCAGCAGAATGTAAAAACATCCGTTTTAACCCTTTTTTTGCGAGAATTTTATTTTGCGCAAAATCGCCGTATTTATCATCTCCCACAATTGGGAAGCCCAAATGCGCTAGCTGCACACGCAATTGGTGTGTGCGGCCAGTAATAAGTTGCGCTTCAAGTAAACTAAATCCAGCAAAATTTTGTTTCAGATAAAAAATGGTTTCAGAGTGTTGTGCTTGGTCATATTTATCTTTGCTTTTATCTGTCACCACATTCACTCGGCGCTCACCATTCGGCAACACGTATTTTTGTAGATCCAACGTTACGCGTTTTTTCTTTTCCGTCCACTCACCTGCAACCAGCATCAAGTAACGCTTATCGGTTTGATTATTGCGTATCATTTCATGCAAAGTTACTAGCGCCACGCGTTTTTTTGCCAACATCAGCACGCCAGAAGTTTCGCGGTCTAAGCGATGCACCAGCTCCAAAAATTTAGCTTTTGGGCGCTCTAACCGTAATTGCTCTATTACGCCCCTACTCACGCCGCTGCCTCCATGCACCGCAAAACCTGCTGGCTTATCTATCACCAAAATAGCTTCGTCTTCAAAAATAATTGTGCCTTCTAATTGCGAAGTCGCTGGCACATTTGTAATTTGCTTTTCGCTGGTAGCAACGCGTATTGGCGGCACCCGTACAACATCGCCCAGAATCAGCTTGTATGAGGCATCAATGCGGCCTTTATTCACGCGCACTTCACCACTACGCAAAATACGGTAAATATGGCTTTTTGGCACGCCTTTGAGTGTTTTTGCTAAAAAATTATCTATACGCTGCCCATCAGAAGCGTCGTCCACGGTAAGACTCGCAGCTGCGTTTGCACTAATATGATGATTTTGTTCTGATTGCATCTTAATTTTGCTAACTTATTTTTTTGCTTAAAAGGGCAATAAAGCCTATACTAATCACATTGTTGGATATAAACCGCCTTGGCGTCACTCAGCAATATTTATTAGCAACATTTAAACGTGACAAAAAATACTTGGTCACCTAATATTTTGGTCAAGTCGCTCGCCATATTTGAAGTAGCGATAAAAAATTACGCTCTAGCCGCTGCAGACTAAAAAACATAAAAGCGACTAAAGTGACTGAAGATAGAATTTTAACGGATTTATGCTTAACGTTGATAAAGTATTATTAAATATCAGACGTTGGCTTAAATTTTAAGATGTGGCAAACAACTTAATTGATCTGCAAATTGCAACAAACCTTGGCAATTTGAGATTAATTCTAGCTACGTCGTCTTGTGCTAAACATTAGTACACGCTAAAAAATCTAGAATTTCTAGATGCCTAGATTACTCTAGATACCCAGATAATGGGTTACTTCAGCACTTTACTCCTCGGTTAAAAAGCCTGCCCGCTATTGCGTGGGAGCATATAATGAAACGCATGTTATTTAATGCAACGCAATCTGAAGAATTACGCGTTGCGATTGTCGATGGACAAAAATTAGTAGACTTAGATATTGAACACGCTGGTAAAGAACAGCGCAAAAGTAATATTTACAAGGGTGTTATTACCCGTATAGAACCTTCTCTAGAAGCTGCTTTTGTCGATTATGGCACTGAGCGTCACGGCTTTTTACCCTTTAAAGAAATCTCACAAAGTTACTTTTCAGAAAAACCACAAGGCGGCCGCGCACGCATTCAAGACGTGATTAAAGAAGGCCAAGAACTTATCGTGCAAGTCGATAAAGATGAGCGTGGTAACAAAGGCGCTGCGTTAACGACTTACATTTCGCTAGCTGGCCGCTATTTGGTATTAATGCCAAATAATCCGCGTGGAGGCGGTGTTTCACGTCGTATTGAAGGCGAAGACCGCAACGAATTACGTGATGTTTTGGCGCAGCTTGAAATGCCAAAAGGCATGAGTGTTATTGCGCGCACTGCAGGTATTGGCCGCAATGCGGAAGAATTACAATGGGATTTAAACTATCTCACCCAATTGTGGACTGCGGTTGAAGAAGCGTCACATATTCAAGCAGGTGCATTTTTAATCTATCAAGAAGGCAGCCTTGTCATTCGTGCCATTCGCGACTACTTTAGCGCCGATATCAATGAAATTTTAATCGACACACCTGATGTGTACGAACAAGCCTTGCAATTTATGAACCACGTGATGCCAGGCAACGTGGCACGTGTGAAGCTATACGAAGATGAAGTGCCGTTATTCTCGCGCTTTCAAATTGAGCATCAAATCGAATCTGCGTTTTCGCGCGAAGTGCGTTTACCATCTGGCGGCGCAATTGTGATTGACCATACCGAAGCCTTGGTTTCTGTTGACGTTAACTCTGGCCGCTCAATTAAAGGTGCAGATATTGAACAAACCGCTTTTAATACCAATTTAGAAGCTGCCGAAGAAGTTGCGCGCCAATTACGCTTACGCGATTTAGGTGGCTTGGTGGTTATCGACTTTATCGATATGGAAAACCCACGTAATCAGCGCAATGTAGAAGATGCGTTACGCGATGCGCTACATGCTGACCGTGCACGTGTACAAACTGGCAAAATCTCTCGCTTTGGCTTGCTCGAGCTTTCACGTCAACGTATGCGCCCAAGCTTAGGTGAAACCAACCATGCTGCCTGTCCGCGTTGTAGCGGTACTGGCCACATTCGTGGCATTGAGTCTACCGCGTTGCACATCTTGCGCATTACGCAAGAAGAAGCGATGAAAGACAATAGTGCAATTATTCAGGTGCAATTACCTGTTGAAGCTGCAACTTTCTTATTAAATGAAAAACGTGCTGACATTCATAAAATTGAACAGCGCATGGGTGTTGAAGTGATATTGATTCCTAATATTCACATGGAAACCCCTAACTACAACATTGTGCGCATTAAACATGATGATGTGAATGAAGAAACCTCACAAGCCAGCTATAAAATGGTAGAAATGCCAGCAGAAACGGCTTATGTACGTGGACTAAACGAAGACGCTGCGCCAAAAGCACCAGAAGCTTTAGTTAAAGGCATTACGCCTGCTACTGCAGCGCCAATCGTAGAAAACAAACCAGTTGAAGTCGCGCCAAAACCTGTTGTTAAAAATTCACTATTGGGCCGTATTAAAAAATGGCTTGGTGGTGAAGGCGCTGTAAAAGTAGAAGAAAAAACTGAAGACCGTGTTGCACGCGAATTGGCGCGCGATAACGCCCGTAATAATAACGACCGCGATCGCGGCAGAAATCGCAACCGCAACCGCAATAGCCGTGACAGAAACAACACGAATGCTGGCGACAAACCACAACAAGGACAACGCCCTCAACAAGGGCAGCCACAAGGCCAAAACCCACAAGGTAGCCAGCAAGCACGGCCTGAACGCACGCCTCGTCCCGAAAGGCCTAACGAAAATCGACCTATTGCAGAGAATAAACCTGTTGCAGAAAAAGTCGAAGTTGCTGCAATCACTGCGCCAACAGATGGTATAACGACTGACGCGAATACTTCACCGCGTCCAGAGCGCACTGGTCGCAGTCGCCGTGGTGGCCGTAATCGCAACAAAAATCGTGACCAAAATCGCGATCAAACTGCACCACGCAATGCAAACGATGCTACACCTGCTTTTGTGCCAAATGAGCCTATTGTAAGCACCGCGCCGATATTGGCTGCCGAGCCTGTTGTAGAAACAGTTGCAAAAGCACCGAAACCAACATCAAAATCAACACCAAAACCTAAGGCAGAGAAAAAACCAGCGCCAGCATCTAAAGCAACCGATGCAGTAGTTAATACAGCGGTAGTTGCAGAAGCTGCATCAAAAGTAAAAGCTGAGAAAAAACCAACATCAGCTAAGCCTGTCAAAGCAGTTAAGCCTGCTAAACCAGGGAAACCTGTGGATTTGGCGGCAAGTGGCTTGCAATTAGTCGAAACCAAAGGTGATGCGAAAATAGCCGCCACAGTCGCACAACCAGCCAAAACCAAAGCACCGCGTAAAGCGCCTAACTGGAAAAAAGATGCGGCTACAGTACCAGCAGACGCACCGCTAGTGATGGTTGAAACACAGAAATAATTGAAATAAATTATTAGCAATAAAAAAGCCCGATTTATTCGGGCTTTTTTACATCTTGTGCGCACTCGGGATATCCGATTCTCATACACCTTTCATGAACTTCCTATGTTCATCATGTCGGCGAATGGGTACTTCTTCAGGGGGAAATATTTCATGGAACTGCTGATGAAGGTTGCTAGCCATTTTACGAACAGCATTAGCAAGCCTATGCGCCGACTCATCAGTTTCGCGGAGAGCCTGCTTAGGACGAACTGAATTATCTCCGCTGTCAATGATGTATTGTTCATCGGCCTCGCCACCATTATGTTCATAGACATTTCGTCGATGAAACATGAGTGTCGCGAATTTCACGTCATCCTCAGACATGCCACAAAGAATATCGATATCAAACACATCTTGAAAATCTTGAGTAATTGAATCAAGTTTGTGAAGACTTCGTTTTTCGATACGATTTTTCCTCGCTTGAGTCATTGGGACATAATTTAGTAGCTCTTTTGCAAGCTGATTCGTAAATGAGTCAAACAATGCTACTAAATCTTTAACGCAACTCTCATTTTGTCCGCCACCGTTAATACGTTCGCGTAAAAGTTTGATAGTTGCTTCAAGTTGTTGCAGGTCGTTTCGAGTGTTACACGTCGGACAGTAGCCGTATGTCCCAAGAATATCACTTAATTGACCACAGGCTTCACAAGTAAATTTTGTTTGCTGTGCTTCTTCCGAATAGTAGAATGGCGGCTTTTCTACATCTTTACCAGTGGCATCCGCTACCGCATCCATATCAATAATATGGGCACCATCCTCCATATCTTGAGCATTGTTCAATAATTCACAATACTGGGCAACGTAATGCCGCTGTGCTTTTGTTAAAAATTGATGGTGTTCAGCATGGATTCCACAGTAAGGGCAATGCAATATCTCACCACTTGTTCGCCAATAGCCCTCGCATGAAGGACAATTGCAACCAAACATACCCTCACTGTCTGAAGCTATGAAAACAGGGTAACAGCCTGGTATTGAGGGCGCATTCCACGCGTCGCCAATACCGCCGAGTTGAATTTTACCTACTGCTATACCTTGTGGGATTGCGTACACCGCAAAAAATGCTGCCAACACTGGTGCGCTATGTTCAATACCAATTTGATATTGACACCTACCATCGGCTGACGTAACGACAGAAATAGTAACTTTTCCGCCACAATGCGCAATTTCCTGAAAATCATGGCTATGCATCAAAAATGTTTTAACTTCGCAAATAATGCACTAATGCAAATCCAAGCGCAGTCATCAACAAACTGCCCACTACATGACTTAAAATATGGCTTGCAGCCCAAGCGTATTGTTGTTTTTGCAGAAAGTTAAATGCCTCGGCAGAAAAAGCAGAAAATGTGGTGAGCCCTCCTAAAAAGCCTGTCATTACCAATAAGCGCCAAGTATCTTGTAAAGCATCTTGTGCTGATGTGCTGGCAAAGTAAGCCAAGGCCATGCCCATGAGCAAGCCGCCACCCAAATTAGCGATTAATGTGCCTAATGGTAAAATAGAAGCGTTTAAGGCGATACCCAAGCCCCACCGCACCCACGCACCTAGCGCTGCCCCACCGCCCACTGCGAGCCATTGTGTTACTACCATCCGTTCTACTGCCATATTGCCTCACTCACTCAAAAAACAACCGTTCGGACTGAGCCATGAGTTTGTCGAATGGTTGAAGTCTATAAAACACCCCTTTCGACAAGCTCAAGGCGAACGGAAATTTATAGAAGCGCCCTAAATAATCGTAAAAACAAACTATAATGCAAATATACCATTTAATTTGTAACGAGAATAATTTGCGTGTTTTATTTGCCACCTCAGAAGCCCATCCACTCATTAAAACAGGCGGCTTGGCCGATGTAAGCGGCGCCCTACCTAAAGCGTTGACACAAATAAATAATGGCAAAACTAGTGTAGATATTAAAATACTCATTCCTGGCTACACGGCTGTTCTAGCTAGAATCAGACAAACCGACCCAATAGCAACCATAGGTGTACTTGGCCATACTTGTAAGTTACTGTTAGGCAAAATGCCAGACAGTGGCTTAGACGTGATTATTGTGCAAAACACAGCGCTGTTTGAGCGCGCTGGCGGCCCTTATAGCGATGAAAATGGGTTAGATTGGCCGGATAATGCGTTGCGCTTTGCGGTGCTTTCACGCATTGCAAGCATGTTATGCAGTAAACACAGCCCGCTAAAAAACTGGCAGCCCGATTTAATACATTGCAACGATTGGCAAACCGCCCTCGCCCCTGCCTACATGAAACTGGTGGATAAATCGACCACAAAATCGATACTTAGCTTGCACAATATGGCTTTTCAAGGCTGTTTTGATGCAAGTTGGGTGAGTAAGTTAGAATTACCAAGTGCAGGTTTTCACATGAATGGGTTTGAATATCATGGTCAGCTTTCATTTTTAAAAGCAGGTATTTTCTATGCGGACCAATTATGTACTGTGAGCCCAACTTACGCAGAAGAGATTCAAACTGAAAGCTTTGGCTTTGGGTTGCAAGGCATATTGAAAATGCGCAGTCATGAGTTAACTGGTATTTTAAATGGGATTGATATTGAGGACTGGAATCCAGCCAAAGATGCGCATTTAATTAAAAATTACAGCAATAGTCGCATTACTGGTAAACAGGTAGTCAAACATGCCTTGCAACAAAAACTAGGGCTACAAATTGATGCGAATGCACCACTATTGGGCATCGTCAGTCGCTTAACCTATCAAAAAGGGTTGGATTTACTGCCTGAAATCATGCCTAAGCTGATTGAACAAGGCTGCCAGTTCGCTATTTTGGGTAGCGGCGAGAAAATGTTAGAAGCCAATTTTAAAATACTTGCAGCACACAACCCAAGGCAAGTTGCCGTAAATACTGGCTATAACGAACAACTATCGCACAACATTATGGCGGGTAGCGACATGTTCATCATGCCGTCACGTTTTGAGCCCTGCGGCTTAAATCAACTATATGGCTTGGCTTATGGTACACCGCCTATTGTATCGCATACAGGCGGATTGGCTGACTCGGTGTGTGACACAAATGAGTTGTCATTAAAGGACAATACTGCGACTGGTTTTGTATTAAAAAATGTCAATCATTGGTCACTTTTGGTCACAATTGAGCGAGCGATGAATTATTGGAAAGATAAGAAAACTTGGCGCCAAATTCAAAGCAATGGCATGAAACGCAATATTGGATGGGATGTCAGCGCAATTAAGTATCTAGATCTTTACGAAAAAACACTGTTGAGCCATTGAAAATGATGTTGGCATGGTTGATGCTTTTAATTAACTGAGCTTCTCCAAAGCTAACTTCTCCTCCCTAGGGGGCATAACGCTGATTGTGTTGTGCCCCTTTTTTTATTTATAAATTAACAGTTTGAGCGAATTACTTTGTTGGCCAGAATTATAATCAAACCCTGCTCGTAGTCTCAATGTACAACCACGTACATACCGACTTCTGCGCTCCGTCCGCCTCGTACTTCATCTCAAACTATTAATTTATGAAGTAACACTTACTTAACAATAAAGTGCTCACGGTAATATTTCAATTCATCAATCGATTCGTAAATATCTGCTAGTGCCTCATGTTTGCTGGCTTTTTTAAAACCTGAGTAAATCGCTGGCTTCCAACGCCTTGCCAGTTCCTTAAACACGCTCACATCCAAGTTGCGGTAATGAAAATAAGCTTCTAAATCTGGCATATAACGCGCCATAAAACGTCGATCTTGGCAAATAGAGTTGCCACACATCGGTGATTTACCTGCGGGCACAAACTGTTTTAAGTAGGCAATCATTTGCTCAGTTGCCGCTGCTTCATCCAAAGTAGATGCTTTTACTTTATCAATTAAACCGCTACGGCCGTGTGTGCCCTTGTTCCATGCGTCCATGCCGTCCAAAACTGCATCAGGTTGATGAATGACCAATACTGGCGACTCACCGAGTACATTGAGTTCAGCATCGGTTACCACAACTGCAAGCTCTAAAATACGGTCGGAATCTGGCAACAAGCCACTCATTTCCATATCTAACCAGATTAAATTTTCGTTGTTTGTGTTATTACTTGCTGCGCTCATCATGATTTCCATTAAAATAGTGTACAAATAGCAATGCGAGTGAACCAAACCCCCGTAAATGCTTCAGAATAGTGCTAGTTTACACTTAATTCTGATTTAATTAATTCAGAAAGCTTTAACTTAATTTAGAAAGCACATGTTTTAGAAAACCTATGGCATCTACACTTACACTTGTTTTTATTGCATTATTAGTTTTAACGACACTCACTAGGCTTTGGTTAGGCTCAAGGCAAATTACCTATGTACAAAAAAAACGCGCGCTAGTTCCAGCTGCATTTTCAGAAAACATCTCATTAGAAGCGCATCAAAAAGCCGCAGATTATTCTACTGCCAAAACTAAACTCGGCTTAACTGAAGTTGTTGTGCAAGCCTTATTATTAGCGGCTTTTACTATTGGTGGCGGCTTACAATGGCTAGATAATATTTGGCAGAATGTGTTACATAACCACGAGATTATTCGCGGCGCTTTAGTCATTTGTAGCGCCATGTTAATTAGTGCGATGATCGACATACCATTTGAATATTACAAAACATTTACGGTAGACGAAAAATTTGGTTTTAACAAAATGACTCAAGCCATGTTTTTTAACGATTTAGTAAAGCATAGCCTAGTCGGTTTGGCGCTTGGTTTACCTATTCTTTTTGCAGCATTGTGGCTTATGCAAGGCGCAGGCAGCTATTGGTGGTTTTATTTATGGGTCGTTTGGAGCGTTTTTAATATCGTCATGCTAGCGGTTTACCCCACTTTTATTGCGCCTTTGTTTAACAAATTTACGCCACTTGCTGATGAAACCTTAAAAACCCGCATCGAAGCACTTTTGACCAAATGTGGCTTTAAATCACAAGGTTTATTTGTGATGGATGGCTCCGCACGTAGTAGCCACGGCAATGCCTACTTTACTGGCTTTGGCAGTAGCAAGCGTGTGGTGTTTTTTGATACTTTATTAAGCCGTTTAAATACCGACGAAATTGAAGCAGTGCTTGCGCATGAGCTTGGCCACTTTAAACATCATCATGTTATTAAACGCATTGCGATGATGTTTTTCGTGAGCTTCTTAGGCTTGGCCTTGCTCGGCTGGTTGATGAATCAAGCTTGGTTTTACAATGGATTAGGCGTTTCAGTACCAAGTAACCACATGGCGCTTATTTTGTTCTTACTTGTTTCACCTGTATTTTTATTTTTATTACGCCCT
Organism: Methylophilaceae bacterium; assembly: GCA_031399315.1. GTDB lineage: Bacteria > Pseudomonadota > Gammaproteobacteria > Burkholderiales > Methylophilaceae > Methylotenera_A. The sequence goes on from JANNOS010000124.1 coordinate 33,184, forward strand.
ATCATGGCAAGCTATTCACGCAAAAATGAGTTTGAGGCAGATGATTACGCCGCTAAAAATGCGGATGCAAAAGACTTGGTGAGTGCACTGGTCAAACTTTACCGTGACAATGCCTCTACGCTGACACCGGACCCACTACATTCCGCGTTCTACGATTCACATCCCCCTGCCAGTATTCGTATTTCGAAATTAGCAGCGTATACTGCAAGCTAGCACATTTAGAGATTATAAACGTGGCAAAATTAACCTGCATATTGTTATATCTATTTTGTTTGCAGGCAGCGGCGAATGAATTATTTTCCAAGGCAAACGCTGCCGCAGGTAAAACCTTACATGAAAAAAACTGCGTTAGTTGCCATGCTAGCAGCTTTGGTACTGATGGCTCTGGTATCTACACGCGTGAATATGCTAAAGTTAAAACATCCAAAGGTTTAATTGCACAAGTGCGTAACTGTAACACCATGCTTGGCCTAAAATGGTTTGAAGATGAAGAACTCAACGTGGCTGCTTATTTGAATCAAACTTACTATAAATTTGAAAATTAATGCAAGGCCTATGATACAGGGCTTAGTTGTTGCGGCTTATGGTAAGCGTTACGAAGTTGAGTTAACAGACGCATTAAGTCATAGTACTCGGCGCATCAGTTGCGTCACGCGCGGTAAAAAAACTGATCTCGCTTGTGGTGACATTGTCACCATCAAACTCACAGATAGTGCTGAAGGTGTTGTAGAATCAAGCCAAGCGCGCACCTCACTACTCTATCGTAGCAGCGCCATCAAAAGCAAAATACTTGCCGCCAACGTCACGCAAATAGTGATTGTTCTAGCAACGCAACCCAGCTTTTACGAAGCCTTGCTGAACCGTTGCCTTGTAGCTGCCGAAGCGGCTAATATTAAGCCGCTTATCGTACTAAATAAATGTGATTTGGCTGATGCTTCTGAAGCCAAAAACAAGCTCAAGTTATATGAAGCACTAGGTTACCAAGTCGTACATTTATCAGCCAAACAAGATATTAGCGCGCTGAAGCCTTACTTAAGTCATCACCAAAGCGTGTTAGTAGGTCAGTCTGGCATGGGGAAGTCCACTATTATCAATGCCTTACTACCCAATCAAAATGTGCGCACACAAATTATGAGCACCGCCCTAGACAGCGGCAAACATACCACTACCGCAACGCATTTATATCACTTAGATGCGAGCAGTCATCTGATTGATTCGCCAGGCTTACAAGAGTTTGGTTTACACCACCTGACAACCGAGCAACTGGAGCTAGCGTTTATAGAATTTAAACCTTATTTAGGCAAATGTCGTTTTAATAATTGTAAACATCTGCATGAACCAGATTGCGCTGTGTTAAACGCCGTCAAAGCAGGCAAAATATCGGCCTCTAGGCTAGGCTTTTATCAAAATTTGGCGCAAGAGACTTAATGCAAAAGACAGCGCTGAAGAATGTCCAACTAATAATGTCAAAAACTGCTTTTATTTCGCACCCTGACACTTTATTGCACGTGATGGATGGAAACCATCCAGAATCCCCTGCCCGCATCACCGCCATCAAAAACGCAGTAATGGCATCAGACTTAAAAGAAAAGCTTGAGTTTTACGAAGCGCCTGCAGCACAAAAAGCCCAACTGGAACGCGTTCACTCTCCTGAATATGTCGAGTA
>JANNOS010000148.1:0-11054 GCA_031399315.1 Methylophilaceae bacterium
TTGCCCGCAGGCTTTAAAGGCACATGGGAAACTTTAGAAGCGGTAAAAAAGATTTACGTGATTTGGCAGGCTAAATAAACATAATTGCTGTGCGTGATGCAAGTTTTTGTCATAAAATTTTTTGAGTTTCTTCAATTTGAAGTGGCTAAAATTTTAGGAAAAAAATATGCGTACATATACGAAAAGCGAAGTCCTTCAACTAATCAAATCGTTTCCTTCGCCACTATCAGTAAATATCAAGAGTCTTGATCACAATCAACTTACAATTCACATCAACGATGAAACTGGTCAAAGAATATTGAATGTCTCTGGGCTGGGCACGCAAGGACTTCTTATAAAACGATTGCAAACGCTCGACGGGATGCGAAGTTTGATTGCAATAATTAAAGAAAATTTGAGAAGGCGCGGTTATTTAAATTAACGAAATAATCGCTTCAGTTTCCAATAACCCGTTCAATGCGGCTATCTGGAATTAACCACATCAAGGCAACCACGGCATAAATCAAACCTGAGAGTATTGGTGAATAGAAAGCCGCTACGACACCCGCAACATAAAGCAATGATGATAATTTACTTTTGAAGTCACGCCCCACTGCTTTGGCCAGCAAAGAGCTTTCACCCTGGCTTGCAATAATGGTATTTTGCAATATGAAATAAGCAATGGCGGCCATTAACAACACAGACCCGTACAAGGCCGATGGCATCGCTGCAAAGTGATTCTCGCCCATCCAGCCGGTGACAAAAGGAAACAATGACAGCCAAAACAGCAAGTGTAAATTCGCCCACAATATGCCGCCCGTGACATGCTTAACTGTTTGCAACATGTGATGGTGATTGTTCCAGTAAATACCGACATATACAAAGCTAAGTACGTAACTTAGAAACACAGGCAATAATGGTTTGAGTGCCGCAAAGTCACTGCCATGTGGCACTTTCATCTCTAGCACCATAATAGTGATGATAATGGCAATGACACCATCGCTAAACGCTTCCAGCCGGTTCTTTTCCATACTTTATGCTAACGAAACAATCGCTTCAATTTCCACTAATACATCACGAGGTAATTTAGCAACTTGCACGGTAGAGCGCGCTGGCGTGTGTGACCCAAAAGTTTCTGCGTAGATGTCATTCATGGCACAAAAATCTTCAAGGTTTTTTAAATAAACTGTCGTTTTAATCACTTTACTTAAGTTGGCACCAGCGGCTTCAATCACTGCTTTAAGGTTAGCTAGTACCTGAGTAGTTTGCACCACGATATCGCCGTTATTTAATGTGCCATCTGCGCGCAATGGAATTTGACCTGAAGTGAACAATAAATCACCGACAACCATACCTTGTGAATATGGGCCGATGGCTGCTGGCGCGTTTGGAGTTTGAATGATTTTCATACTTTTACCTTTAATTAAATTACCAAATTTATTTCACTATTTATTTCACTGGCGCCCTACTTCTCTACTGTCATTCCAGCGCAGGCTGGAATCCAGACAGGCTTAATGTCAACAACTGTTTCAATAAAATCTTAAAAACAAAATTGTCGCTTTTATGCTCTTAACTCACTCACAAAAAATTGTAGTTTGACTGGATACCAGCCTGAGCTGGTATGACGGCATTTTTTGAGGTATTTATGTATTTGAGTCTGAATAAGTAAATTGTACCCGTTTGGTATTACAAAACAATTCGTAAGCAATCGTCCCTGCGGATTTAGCGACATCGTTCGCTAATACCTGATCGCCCCAGAGCTCAACATTTGAGCTGACCTTAGCGCTTGGCAAACCATTTAAATCGCAAATATCGGTTAAATCGACAAACAGCATATCCATGGAAACGCGGCCAATGACTTTAGTCAACTTGCCGTCCACAGCAGCAGGCGCATCAATTGCAGACCTTGGATAACCATCCGCATAACCACAAGCGACTACGCCGACAATGGTATCGCGCGTCGCAGTAAACAGGCTGCCATAGCCAATGGATTCACCCACTTGAATGTGCCGAATGGAGATGACTTTAGAAGTGAGCTGCATGACCGCACGCAAGCTTGTATCCGCGTTCATTAAAGGATCTGCTCCATACAACATAATGCCGGGGCGCGACCAGCTGGCTTGGGATGTCGGCCAACCCAAAATAGCAGCTGAATTCGCTAAACTAAACTCGGCTCGATAAGCCTTAGAGTTTAAGCTTGCAAGCGTATTTTTAAATACTTCTACTTGTTGTGCAGTGTGCTGTGAATTGACATTATCGGCATTCGCAAAATGTGACATGAGTACAACTTTTTCTACATTCTCATGCTTGCATAAGCGCATAAAGGCTCGTGAATACGCAGCAGGCGATAAACCTAAGCGGTGCATACCACTATCCATTTTCAACCAAATTTGTAGTGGTTTTGCGAGTTCTGCTGTCAGCAACATTTCCACCTGCCACTGCGCATGCACGACAATCCACAAGTCATTCGCGACGATTTCTGTTAACTCGCCCGCTTCAAAAAAACCTTGTAGCAATAGAATTGGTGCTTTAATGCCCGCTGTTCTAAGTTCTATTGCTTCTTCCAAACAGGCCACGGCAAAGCCATCGGCTTCATTTTCAATCGCTTTGGCGCATTGCACAGCACCATGGCCATAGGCATTGGCTTTAATCACCGCCAGCGCTTTGCCACCGTGCATTTGTTTAGCAACGCGGTAGTTATGACGAAACGCATCTAATCGAATATGGGCAATGGCTGGACGAGTCATAAAAATTATTTATAGTTTTATTTAAATGTTTTTAACTTTGAATTAAGCATGCCCAGCACCCGCATGGATATTGGCCTGCAGAGCAGCGCTTTTATAGTGTTTATTGTACCGCGTAATGGCAAAATCTTCACTTTGAATCGCGGTGCGTTTATTGGCAAGCAAGTCTGCCAATAACTGCCCAGAGCCACAAGCCATGGTCCAGCCTAAAGTTCCGTGGCCAGTATTTAGCCACACATTGTCATAGGTTTCAGATGCTTTACCGAGACTATTTGCTTTGCCTATTATGGGCGTGCCGTCTGGTGTCATGGGACGTAAGCCCGTCCAAAATTTGGATTGTGAAATATCACCACCATTGGGAAACAATCCATTCAATACCATTTCTAAAGTCTCACGCCGACGCGGGTTTAAGCTTAAATCAAAACCTGCTAACTCCGCCATACCACCGACTCTAATTCTATCGTCAAAGCGCGTAATCGCAACCTTGTAAGTTTCATCCATCACCGTAGAAATGGGTGCGGAAGCGGCGTCAATAATAGGCACCGTAAGTGAGTAGCCTTTAACTGGATACACTGGTATTTGCAAACCCAAGCCCAGCATCAGTTCACGCGAATAACTGCCCAGCGCCAATACATATTGGTCTGCCTTGAGTATTTGTCTGTCATTATCTACGTTAATTTCTACGCCACTTAACTTACCATTTTCAGTCAATAATCGGTTAATCGACACATTATGCATAAACTTAACGCCCATTGCTTTTGCTTTCTCGGCCAAGTTTGTCGTGAATAATTGGCAATCGCCTGTTTCATCGTGCGGCAAGCGTAGGCCGCCTAACAGTTGGTCTTTCACAGCTGCCAATGCAGGTTCTACACGTGCGCAACCGTCTGGGTCTAAATGCTCAAATGGTACGCCGATGCGACTTAATACTGCAATGTCTTTGGCTTCAGCATCTAGTTGTTTTTGTGTGCGGAATACTTGCAACGTGCCTTGCGTACGTCCTTCGTAAGTAATGCCTGTTTCTGTGCGTAACTCACCTAAACAATCGCGACTGTACTCTGCCAAGCGCACCATGCGCTCTTTATTAATGTCATAGCGTTTTGCAGTACAGTTTTGCAATAATTTAAATGTCCATTGCAATTGCCACAGAGAGAAATCAGGTTTAACTGCAAGCGGCGCATGACGCTGAAAGAGCCATTTAAGCGCTTTCATCGGCACGCCAGGCGCCGCCCACGGTGCAGAATAACCTGGCGAAATTTGCCCTGCATTCGCAAAGCTGGTTTCTAAGCCAACGGCTGGTTGACGATCAATCACCGTCACCTCAAAGCCTTTTTTAGCCAGATAATATGCACTTGTTACACCCACCACCCCCGAACCCAATATCAGCACCTTCATGACAACCTCTTTAGCAAGCCATAATGAGTATAGTGTATTGAGAATTTAAGGTTACATTCACTTAAATATAAAAAATAATAGGCTCTAACAACTATAAATATAAGTTAAGTAGTAATATTATCTAAGTTTTTACTAAAAAATAGTTTTTTAATTAATTTAGGAAAGATTGGGATAAAAAATGCGAATTCGTACCCATGCTGTGCGCGAACTAGACCGCATCGACATGAAAATATTAGATGTACTACAAGCTGATGCGCGCATCCCCATTACCGAGCTAGCTGAACGCGTCGGCTTATCTGTCACGCCATGTGGCGAGCGCGTTAAAAACCTTGAAAAGGAAGGCATTATTTTGGGTTATCACGCGCGTTTAGATCCGCACGCAATGGGTTTGGGCTTGTTAGTATTTGTGGAGTTAAAACTTTCGACTAAGTCTGGTGCTATTTTTGGAAAATTTAAACAAGAAATTCTTAAACTGCCCAGCGTGTTGGAATGCCATTTAGTATCGGGTGATTTCGATTATTTAATTAAAGCACGCATCGCGAAAATGGCTGATTACCGCACACTTTTGGGCGACATATTACTCACTTTACCAGGTGCGCAAGAATCACGTAGCTACATTGTGATGGAGGAAGTAAAAGAAGGCTTTGCACTACCACTTAATGATACTAAAGACTAAAGTGAAAGCGTTCTAAATTGGTTCTAATAAAATAATCCAAATGGCTCTTGTTACCTACCCAATTTAAGAAAACAATGTTATTGTAATTACAAATAATTTGCGTTAATTTCAGTATCATTTATCTGTGACTACTTTTTGAGTTTTATCACTTTTTAAGGGGTTAAAAATGATTTCAATTTCTATTAAGCAAGTTTTAATGTTTGGTATTGCGTTAAGTATTGGCAACGTACATGCAGAACATATGAGCAAAGTTGGCAAAGGTGAAGGCAAGCTAGATATTATCGCTTGGCCAGGTTACCTTGAAAATGGTGCAACAGACAAAAATTACGACTGGGTCACAGGATTCGAGAAAGAAACTGGCTGCAAAGTGAATGTAAAAACTGCTGGCACGTCAGATGAGATGGTCTCGCTGATGAATAAAGGTGGTTATGACTTGGTGACGGCATCGGGCGACGCGAGTCTACGCCTAGTTGCAGGCAAAAAAGTACACCCGATTAACACCGCATTAATCCCGTCTTGGGGCACCATTGACTCTCGCTTACAAGATGCGCCTTGGCACACGGTTGGTGGCAAACATTATGGCGTGCCATACCAATGGGGTCCAAATGTGTTGATGTATAACACCACAACCTTTAAAACCGCGCCGACCAGCTGGGCAACCGTATTTGAGGCGCAAAATTTCCCAGATGGCAAGCCGAACAAAGGCCGCATTCAAGCCTATGATGGCCCGATTTATATCGCAGATGCCGCACTTTATTTAATGAAAAAAGACCCAGCGCTTGGCATTAAAGATCCGTACGAACTCAATGAAAAACAATACGCCGCTGTATTAAAACTATTACGTCAGCAAAAAACATTAGCGCACCGTTATTGGCACGACGTTACCGTGCAAATGACCGACTTCAAAAAAGAAGGTGTAGTTGCCTCTGGCGCATGGCCTTACCAAGTAAACGCCTTGCAAACCGAGAAGCAACCAATTGCATCTGTCATTCCTACTGAGGGCGCAACTGGCTGGGCAGACACCACCATGTTGGCGGCAAAAGCAAAACATCCTAATTGTGCATATCAATGGTTAGAACATTCGCTTAACCCTAATTTGCAATCTGGCTTAGCTGAGTGGTTTGGCTCTAATCCATCTGTGCCAAATGCGTGCAAAACCAAAGCGCCAGGCGGTAGCGATTTCTGCACTGTAAATGGATTTGAACGCTTTACGGAAATTAAATTCTGGAAAACACCGCAAGCCAAATGCTCGCTCAAAGAAGGCTGCGTGCCATATAGCCGTTGGACGAAAGATTATATTTCCATCATGGGTGGCCGATAAAATAAGCATTATCTAAGTGGCTATGACGGCACATTACGGCGTTGCGCGGTGCTCGAAATCCTCATGGACACCAAGTACATTGCGGTTTCTGCGCGCCGTGCGCCTTGTACTGTTTCCGTCTCGCTCACTTAATTTAACGCTTATTTATTAACCTATGGCAATCGCCGTCGAATTCTCCGCCGTCACCCGCCATTACGGCAATGTAAAGGCGGTTGATAACGTCACTATTTCGGTCGCAGAAGGTGAATTTTTCTCCATGCTCGGGCCCAGCGGTTCGGGCAAAACAACTTGTTTACGTTTAATTGCTGGCTTTGAGCAACCTACCCACGGCAGCATAAAAATATTCGGCCAAGAAGCAGCTGGTACGCCACCCTACGAGCGCGAAGTGAATACGGTGTTTCAAGACTACGCGCTGTTTCCGCACATGAACGTGCTAGACAACGTAGCCTATGGCCTGCAAGTGAAAGGTGTTGCAAAAAACGAGTATATTAACCGTGCAGAAGAAGCGCTCAGGCTAGTTGCACTCGGCGAATACAGCAAGCGCAAACCAAGCGAACTCTCTGGTGGGCAGCGCCAGCGGGTCGCACTGGCAAGGGCATTGGTGAATCGCCCGCGCGTATTGTTGCTAGATGAACCGCTTGGCGCATTGGATTTAAAATTACGTGAGCAAATGCAGTTAGAGCTTAAAACGCTACACAATAAACTCGGCATTACCTTTATATACGTGACACATGACCAAGGTGAAGCACTTTCGATGTCTGATCGTGTGGCCGTGTTTAATAAAGGAAAAGTTGAGCAGTGTGACAACCCTCGCAATCTTTACACACACCCAAAAACACGTTTTGTTGCTGATTTTGTAGGCACTTCGAATGTCATCAGCAGTGATCTTGCACAAAAAATCACGGGCAATAATCACCCCTTCTCTATTCGCCCAGAACATATTAGCATTTATCACAATCACAAAAATGTGATGAAAATAGAAGGTGTTGTGGCGGATGTTCAATACCACGGCGCCACTAGCAAAATTGAAGTGGATGTCGGGAATAAAATGTTGGCGTTTGTATTATCCAATACCGAGTATAGCGAAACTCACCTGCCACAAAGTGGCCAAAAACTCACACTATGTTGGCCACAAAATCGCATGGTGATGTTAAGCACTTGAGTTATGCACTCTCTTATCTACAATGCCACAACAACTAAGCCATTATCTAGATGGTTGAGCAACGCGCTTTACCGCAAAAACAATCTCTTTTTATTTTTGCTACTCACACCGCCATTACTATGGTTTGGCATTGTTTATTTAGGCTCTTTATTCGCGCTACTTTGGCAAAGCTTTTACACTTTCGATAGCTTCAGCATGGCGGTTTCGCCCGATTTAACACTAGAGAACTATCGCAGTCTTTTTGACGCCACTAACTTTGATATTATTTTGCGCACAGGCACTATGGCGATCGCTGTGACTCTGGCTTGCGCTTGCATCGGCTTCCCAATTGCTTACTATATGACACGTTATGGAAGCCCTGCGGAAAAAGGATTTTTCTATATCGCGGTCATGTTACCGATGTGGGCGAGCTATATTGTTAAAACTTACGCATGGACAGTGATTTTATCGCAAGAAGGCATTTTATATTGGGGCATTAATCACTTAGGTTTAGCCTCTACGCTGAGCAATGTCTTACAAATCCCTGCGATTGGCGGCAATACATTGGCCACCTCTAACCTTGGACGTTTTATCGTTTTTACTTACATTTGGCTGCCGTTTATGATTTTACCAATTCAAGCTGCGCTTGAACGTGTACCAACTAATTTACTTCAAGCCTCTGCTGATTTAGGCGCAAAGCCTGCGCAAACTTTTCGCCGCGTATTATTTCCATTAGTTTTTCCTGGGGTCATCGCAGGTTCTATTTTTACATTCTCACTGACTTTAGGTGACTACATTATTCCGCAATTAATCGGCCCAAGCGGCTTATATATTGGGACGATGGTTTATACCATGCAAGGTTCTGTGGGCAACATGCCGCTAGCGGCGGCTTTTACCGTCGTGCCGATTGTGTTAATTTTTATATATTTGGCTTTTGCAAAACGCGCAGGGGCTTTCGATGCTCTTTAAGTCAAAATCTCTATCGGAAAAATCACCAGTCTGGTTAAAAACTCTTGCCTATGGCGGACTTGTATTTTTACATTTTCCGATTGTATTCATTTTAATTAATGCTTTTGTCGCACATGATGGCAACAATACTTATTTAACACTCAAATGGTTTAGTGCTACATTTGCGCGCGATGATGTCATATCAGCCATTATCTTATCGCTCAAAGTAGCGACCGTGGCGACTTTACTGGCGCTGGTGATGGGCACGATGGCTGCCGCTGCACTTTATAAACGTAATTTTTTTGGTAAAGAAGCCATTACGACAATGTTGATTCTGCCAATCGCTTTACCAGGCATTATCACAGGAATTGCGCTACTTTCTGCGATGAGTATCCTCGAGATTGAACCTGGATTTTGGACAATAGTGGTCAGCCACGCTACCTTCTGCGTCGTAATGATTTACAATAATGTTGTCGCACGTTTTAGGCGCATGCCACACAGTTTGGTAGAAGCTTCGATGGATTTAGGTGCTGATGGCTTCACCACATTTAAGCGAATCGTTTTACCGCAGCTCGCAACCGCCCTATTGGCAGGGGCTTTACTTGCATTTGCACTGTCATTCGATGAGTTGATTGTAACGATTTTCACTGCTGGGCACGAAGTCACGCTACCCATTTGGCTGCTCAATCAGCTCGCACGCCCGCGCGATGCGGCCATTACCAATGTCGTCGCCATGATGGTGATGCTCATTACCGCACTACCGATTATTGCCGCATACTACTTAACACGTGGCACTGAAAGCATTGCGGGTAGCAGCAAATAATGGATATGTTAGTCGATATGCCAACATTATCTAAAGCGCCAAATTTGGACAAACGAGTCTATTTATTAGGCTTGGATTTTGGCTCAACCACCAGTAGCGCGTTGGTGGCTAGTGCGCAAATTAGCCGTAGCGCCACTGGTCGCATGCAGTTTAGTGAGATTAACATTGTATTTCGCCCAGAGCCTGCATTTACCCCTTTTAGCAATGGCATGATTGATTTAGCCAGCGTTTCAAAATTAATTCATAGCTGGTTAGCACAAAGCAAAATCAGCATTCATCAGCTATTTTCAGGTGGCAGCATTATCACTGGTTTAGCCGCACAAACAGATAATGCCTCTGGTTTACAAATCCTAATTAAAGAAATTGTTGGCGACAGCGTTATCGCAACGGCTGATGACCCGTGCTTGGAGTCTTGGCTCGCTTTTATGGGCTGTTCCGCAAGCCTTAGCCGCTTTTATGCGAATGAAATGATACTTAATTTAGACATAGGTGGTGGCACAACCAATGCAGCCCTTGGTTTAAATGGCGATGTGCAGGCCACAGGTTGCTATTTTATTGGGGCGCGACATTTTCAGTTTGTGCCTAGTAGCTATCAATTAGTTGCACTATCCAGCTATGGCGTAGCGTTGTTAAGTGATTTAAAAATACAAAAACAAATAGGTGATACTTTAAACGAAGATGAATACACAAATATCGTTAACTATTACATTAATGCGTTAGAAGCGATCGCGCAAAATCAAGCAGATTTTTTTCAATCTAAAGTTGCAAAAATGCATCAACAAGTTGCACTCAATAGTCATATACACACTAAACCAAAAATCACTTTTTCAGGCGGCGTGGGTGAGCTGCTATATCAATTTATTTCTGGCGTTGAATTACCAAGCACCACGTATTTTGGCGATTTAGGCATTGATTTAGCACATGCAATTTCTAAGTCTCCAGTTTTGTCGGCAGATTTACGCACTTATGTCCCTGAGAACAAAGGTCGTGCAACCGTTTATGGGTTAACACTACATAACACCGAGATTTCTGGGCACACATTATTTTTACCCAAGCCAGATGTCTTACCCTTAAGTAATTTGCCAATTGTCGCAAAGCTGTCACTCAACATACCAAAAGAGCAATGGCAGAGCGCTTTTAAGTTAGCCGCCAGTCGCAAACAGGGGGCTTGTATTCAAATAATCAATTTAACCTCGCCTAACTTAGCGGACATGCGTAACCTAGCCAATACGATTCAAGCACACTTTCTCAGTAGCTTATACCCAGAAAATCAACCATTGGTGATTTTAGTCGAGGCTAATATAGGCAAGGCTTTGGGACAATACTGTTCAAAATGGGGAGAAATCATGCAAAACTTAATCGTGATTGATGAGGTGCCATTGCGTCACGCACAATTTTTACACATTGGGCGCCTGCATCAGCAAATGCTACCAGTGTCATTTTTTGGGATGCATTAAAAGGTATGAGAGGATAACTTACCATGTTTACACTCAATAATCTTAATGAAATTTTGCTTCCTCAACCTAAAGAAGCAATGCCCTATTTTATTACCTTGCATGAGCGACCCTTTACTTTTCGCGATCTTAAACATGTATTAGGGGCTGCCGATATTAGCAAAGCTGGCGACCGCAATGCAGGTTTGGCAGCAACCGATGAGATTATGCGCGAAGCAGCCCGTGCAATATTATCGAACCTAACACTGCAACATTTATTCGATTACGTGCTGACCGACGCAGAAGGTCAAATTGATAGCGTGATGATAGTCAATTACGATATTAATCCCACGGTATTTTCCGAAATTGCAAACCTGACGCTGGGTGAGTTAAAAGACCATTGTCTGCAATCCTCAGGCACACGTATCAGACAAATTGGCACCGCGCTTACTGGTGTGATGGTGGCTGCGCTCACCAAGCTACTCGATGTGCATGAACTCATTTTGCTCGCAAAAAAACTTAAAACTGGTGCATCTGCTAAAGCCCGTACGGTAGTAGGTGCGACTGGGACGCTATCTTCACGCTTGCAACCCAACC
>JANNOS010000165.1:0-9781 GCA_031399315.1 Methylophilaceae bacterium
TACGGGCGGGCATAAAGGCGCAAAATGGTTAGCGCAAGGTACTATTTACCCTGATGTGATTGAATCGGGTGGGGCTAAAAGTAAAAAAGCCGTCACCATCAAAAGCCATCACAACGTCGGTGGTTTGCCAGAAAAATTAGGCTTGAAATTGCTAGAGCCGCTACGCGATTTATTTAAAGATGAAGTGCGAGAACTCGGGGTGGCACTTGGCTTGCCAGCCGATATGGTATATCGCCACCCTTTCCCAGGCCCAGGCTTAGGTGTTCGAATTTTAGGCGAAGTTAAACGCGAATACGCGTTACTCTTGCAACATGCTGATGCAATTTTTATTGAAGAGTTACGTAATACCAAATGCGAGAGAACTGGTAAAACATGGTACGAACTCACCAGCCAAGCCTTCACCGTATTCTTACCTGTGAAATCTGTTGGCGTCATGGGTGATGGTCGCACTTATGATTACGTGGTCGCCTTGCGCGCCGTTGTGACCAGCGACTTTATGACAGCGCATTGGGCAGAACTGCCTTACAGTTTGCTAGGTCGCGTTTCTAACCGAATTATCAATGAAGTGCGTGGTATTAATCGTGTGGTGTATGACATTTCTGGCAAACCACCCGCAACCATTGAATGGGAATAGTGTTTATAAATTTGAATATGGAAAGTTTGAATATGTTAATATTCGATTATTGGATTTTACTCAATAAATCAACCACATGAGGGCACGCAATGAAACATTTTAGCAAATATTTATTGACTTACTTTTTGGTTGGTAGCTTTGCCTTATTAACAGGATGCTTAAGCGATAAGCACGATACTGCTATTTTTCCGCAAAAAATTTATGAATCAGTCAACGCTAAATATCCAGCTGACAAAAACACACTTATTTTTATTGAAGCGCCAGAAGGCTTTATTGCCCCGTATCAAGCCAATTGGGAAGTAGAGAAAGATGTTGATGCAGGTAATGTAGCGGCGATTATCAGTGCGCTTGCGCTTAAATCCAGCACCGTAGTAATTGCTGGCGAAGATGAAACGCTAACCATTACTACCCTTGCTAGAGCGCTTGCAACAGGTAAAGATAAAATTAGCGGTTCAAAAGCCATCGTAGTTGGTAAAGAAGAACAGAAAAGTTTAACTGAACTAGCAAGCGCAAGCGGCGTGACGCTTGAGTTTATTGATAACCCACATTAATTAAATCATTGGATTGAAGCCGAGCCAATTCAAACCCAAGATTTACAACTTGGGGATTTGCAACTTGGGCTCGGCTTTATTTTTCAGTTAAATTATGAGCCGCGGTTTTGTTAAAGAAGATGATTTAGAGCACGCTGGTACCGATGTGCCAGAGCGTCAGATAAGTGCTCACCCAAATTACGTAACTACGAATGGATATGCGCAGTTACAACAAAAAGCACAGGCCTTAGAGAAAGAAATAAAGCTTCTTTCAGCTAAAAAAGATGATTCTGATGCACAGCAAAAACTGGCTGTGTTAAATCGTGATCTACGTTACATTGCGGCGCGAATTGAAAGCGCACAAGTAGTGGCAACGCAATCAGGCACGCCTACTCAATCAGACACGGTTTTGGAACAAGTGTTATTTGGTGCGATAGTCACGGTAGAAGACGAAAATGGAGATAGCCACACCTATGAAATTGTAGGCGAGGATGAAGCAGATATTAAAACTAAAAAAATTAGCTGGACATCCCCCTTGGCTAAAGCCTTGATAGGCCAAAAAGTGGGCGAAAACGTGGTTTGGGCTCGCCCTGCAGGCAATGCCATATTAGAGATTATGAATATAAAGTATTGAGTTGTTTTAAAAAGAAAGAAAGTACGTATGAATGTAACAGAGGCTATTGTAAAACGCCGTTCTATTAAAGCTTATGATTCACAGCATAAAATGTCTGAGGATGAAATTGCCAAACTGATGTCACTTGCCATGCTTTCGCCGACGGCATTTAATATACAAAACTGGCGTTTCGTTGTGGTCACAGATCCTGTTTTACGCCAACAAATCCGTACTGTGAGCTGGAATCAAGCACAAGTAGAGGAAGCATCACTGTTAATTGTACTGACTGCAGATTTAAAATCGTGGGCTAAGCAACCAGAACGTTATTGGGTGAATGCACCAAAACCTGTTCAAGATTATTTAGTACCAGCGATTGGCAACTACTACCAAGGTAACGAGCAAGCACAGCGCGATGAAGGCATGCGCTCATGCGGCATGGCGGCACAAACCATCATGCTTGCCGCCAAAGAAATGGGCTACGACACTTGCCCCATGGATGGTTTTGATTTCGATGCTGTCGGAAAGTTACTCAACCTGCCTGCTGATCACACACCTGCCATGTTTGTCGTCGTGGGCAAAGCGCTGGAGCCAGCTCGGGCACGCGGCGGACAGCTCGATTTTAATGAAGTCGTTATTTATAATAAGTTTTAATCATTAGTTTTAGCCACAGAGCTCACAGAAAAAACCTTGAATTATTAATCAAGATTTTGAATTTGCATTTCTCTGTGAACTCTGTGGCTGGTTTTAATAATCATTTGAAAGTAATACATGTTAATTAGTAACAATATCACCATGCAATTTGGCGCTAAGCCACTGTTTGAGAACGTTTCTGTCAAATTTGGCGATAATAACCGCTACGGTTTAATTGGCGCCAATGGCTGCGGAAAATCAACTTACATGAAGATTTTAGCGGGTCAATTAGAGCCATCCGCAGGTAATTTGGCACTTGATAATCATGAGCGTATGGCGTTTTTGCGCCAAGACCAATTCGCCTACGAAGACCAACGTGTGCTCGATGTCGTCATGCAAGGCCACGAACAAATGTGGAAAGCCATGCAAGAGCGCGACGCGATTTACGCCAACTTAGAAGCCACAGAAGATGATTACATGCATGCGGCTGAGCTCGAAGGTGTGTTTGCAGAGTTTGATGGATACACCGCCGAAGCGCGTGCAGGCGAGCTATTACTTGGCGTGGGCATCCCCATTGAGCAACACACTGGCCCCATGAGTGCCGTCGCGCCAGGCTGGAAGCTCCGCGTATTGCTAGTGCAAGCGCTGTTCGCTAATCCTGATATTTTATTGCTGGATGAGCCGACCAATAACTTGGACATCAATACCATTCGCTGGCTAGAAGATGTGCTGAACAACCGTGATTGCACCATGATTATCATCTCGCATGACCGACACTTTTTAAACCAAGTGTGTACACACACTTGCGATATGGATTACGGCAAGCTCACGGTTTACCCAGGCAATTATGATGACTATATGGAAGCAAGTATCGCTGCGCGTAACCAACAAGCTAAAGATAACGCCAAAGCCAAACAACAAGTCGCTGACTTGCAAGACTTTGTGCGTCGCTTTTCTGCCAACGCTTCAAAAGCAAAACAAGCGACTAGCCGTGCTAAACAAATTGATAAAATAAAGATTGAGGTGTTTAAGCCCTCTAGCCGCCAATATCCATTTATTCGTTTTGAATATGACGAGCGCGAAAAATTACATCGCAATGCAGTAGAACTTAAAAAACTCAGTCACGGATTCGATAAGATCCTGTTTAATAACGTAGATATGATGTTTGAAGCAGGTGAAAAAGTCGCGATTATTGGTGAGAATGGCATCGGTAAAACCACCTTTTTACGTTGCTTAGCCAACGATTTAAAACCTAAACATGGCGAAGTGAAATGGGCAGAAAAAGCCACCATCGGCTACTTTGCACAAGACCACGAATATGAGTTTGAGCAAGGTGAAGATTTGTTTGAATGGATGACGCTGCAACGTAAACCAACAGACGATGACCAAGTTGTGCGCAGTATGTTAGGACGCTTATTGTTTGGTGGTGAAGATACTAAAAAATCCGTCAAAGTGCTCTCTGGCGGCGAAAAAGGCCGTATGCTTTATGGCAAGCTCATGCTCGCCAAAACCAATGTGCTGCTAATGGATGAACCCACCAACCACATGGATATGGAATCAATTGAGGCGCTTAATACTGCGCTAGATAAATACAAAGGCACGCTATTCTTTGTGAGCCATGACCGTGAATTTGTGAGCTCTATCGCCACCCGCATCATTGAAATCAAAGCCGATGGCATTGTTGACTTTACGGGTAATTATGAAGATTACTTGGCCAGCCAGGGCGTGGCTTAACGGATAGAAATGTAAGTTTTTAGCCAAAACTGGTGAACCAAATACTACAGAAAAGCGCTCTTTTGAGTGCTTTTTTCGTTTCTACCGCATTTAAACTAAAGCGCATTAAGCTTTTATCTCATTGATATAATTAAAGTTATGATTTTTGGAGTATTATTCTTCTAACGAAATGTATTTAAAGCCCCCGTGCTACATAAACGGGAATAAACTTATTGTATTGAATGGGACTTATATTGAATGGAACAAGCATTTCACATTAAATGATTAAACAAATACCTAATCCAAAATCAATCAAAAAAATCAAAGATAATAAAAATCTATCTACTGTTATTGCTCATAGCGAATCAATTAAAGACATGGTGCAAGTTTGTGCTGATGATTTATCTGTCGTAAACACAGTACTTAAAGAAGAACTATCGATTAAAAATCCACAGCCTTCTATTAAAAATGCGATCAAGAAAAATTCAAAGGTAGAAAATAAGGTGCAGTCGGCAGTAGACGAACTCAATATTGTGAATAATGCATTAAAAGACGAAGTAAAAGTGCGAGAAATTATTGAAAAAGAATTGGAAGAGGTAAAAATAGAAAAAGATATTGCAACAGAAGCATCACTGCACGATTTATTAACAGGGCTGCCCAACAGAGCATTATTTTATGACAGGCTTGAGCATGGTGTGGAACAAGCAAAGCGGCATGGCTGGAATTTAGCAGTAATGTTTTTAGATTTGGATAATTTCAAACAAATTAATGATGAATATGGCCATGATATTGGCGATAAAGTTTTATTAACAGTAGCCAAAAAACTTAAAGAAAACACTCGTAGCGACGACTCGGTTTGTCGACTGGGCGGAGATGAGTTTTTATATTTGTTGATGGTAGTAAAAAATGAGCGTGAAGTTACTAAAATCATTAAAAAATTAATTAAAACAATTGAGTTGCCATGCGATGATATTGATCAAAATTTAGTTGTAAAAGTAAGTATTGGTGTCTCATTATTTCCTAAAAATGCAGATAACTTAGAGGATTTAATTAAAAGTGCTGATGTAGCAATGTATGCAGCTAAACAAGGTAAGTCAAGATACGCTTTCGCTTGATCTGAATTGGTAAGCCAGATATTTAAAGGTTAGCGTTCATTCGCTGGCCTTTTTTATTGACCGCGACAATGATAGTTATCCACACAAAGTTGACACTCAAAATAGTCTGCTGAACTACCCATTAAAAATGATGCCTAAGCTAATGAAATACAAAACCAGCTGAACTGCAAAATTAGCTAAGGACTTAATATGAAATTAATACTAATATTATGTACATTGTTGTTTTCACTTGAGCTTCATGCAGATGTGTTTGTATGTAAAGACGACGAGCAAACAAGTTATCAAGATACGCCATGTGCTCATAATACTAAAACTATTCTTGTATTGAAAACCCCTCCTCCGCCTTCGCGGGAAGAACAATTGCAGTATCAGGAGCGCATTAATAGGTCTAACGAAATATATCGACAAAAAGTAATCGCGGAGCAACAAGAGAGAATAGAACAGGAAAGAAGAGAGATTGAGCTAGAAAAAATCGCAATAGAAAAGAGAAAACTTGAATTGCTAGAAAGAGAAGCAGCAGCACCTCAACTAGCAACCTATCCTGGCTGGTTTGTGGTGTACCCAGGTTTTAGGCAAGGCTTACATAGACATGAGCATAGGCACCAGAATTTGCATAGGCATGGAATTAATAAACGTTCCAATTGGGGCGTAAAAGATGCCTCTCATTGGAACCCAAATAATGAGCCTAGAAATAGATCTAACCATTGGAAGCGAGATTAATTTAATGTGCGCCTCCAACAGCAAGACTGCCTAGCCTTTATTAGCTTGCTAGCGGAATTTTACGCAAGCGTTCTTGTTCATTCTTAACAAGGGCATAGCACTCGCAACTACGGTCTTCTAGGCCTTTGCGATCTAACACTGTTATTTGTCCACGCTTGTAGCTGATAATGCCTGCATTTTGCAATTTTAACGCAGCCTCAGTCACTGTCTCACGCCTAATACCTAACATACCGCCTAGCATTTCTTGCGTCATTATTAATTCATTAGTCGATAATCGATCTAAGCTTAACAATAAACGACGACATAATTGCTGGTCAGTTGTATGGTGACGATTGCAAAACGCCAATTGCGTTACTTGGGTGATCATATCTTGCGAATAACGCAATAAAATACGTTGCATTGCCCCTTCATACATGGCTTTTTTTGCTGCTTGTGCACGTATTCTATAGCCTTTCCCAGCGCTTTGCACCAGCGCTTGGTTGGATGCATTGCTACCAGATAACAATAATGAGATGCCTACAACACCATCGTTGCCCACAACGGCCACTTCTGAAGAAGAGCCATCTTCTGTCATGTTCAATAACGATACAATTGCAGTGGTCGGAAAGTACATATAAGCCGGCATTTTCCCCGATTCACAAAGTACCTGATTGAGCGAAAAATCAACTTCTTCTAAATCTGACTCCAATCGATTCCATTCAGTTTCAGACATCGCTGCCAACAGTTGATTCTGCATAGGTAACGACACTTGCTTAACAAATTGTTGCACATTATTACTCATCATAGTCTCCTAAGGTCTAGGGTTCTATATTGAATAATTGTCGTAAAGTTGATTATCGGAGAGTAACTTATTTTCGTGTCAGTTTTATCCTACATACTGAGCTTTTGAGTGCTTTTCTTGTTTCTAGCGCATTTAAACTAAAACTCCGCAAGCATCTATCTCGTTGATATTATTAAAATAATAATTTTTGGAGTATTATTCTGTTAACAGAATTTTTTGATAGCCCTAAACGAGGGATTAAGCTCATCTCGCCAAAAAAAAAGGCGATGTCAATATACTTAAAAATAGGATTTAGATAATCAAGATATATCGAATAATAGGGAGAAACATATGGGATATAAAAACAAAACTTATGTTGCATTTGCGAGCGAAGATATTTCTCATTACAGAATGATGGAAGCTTGGAGGGAAAACAAGAAAATTGAGTTTGATTTTTTTGATGCACATGACCTATATATATCTAGAGATTCAAGCAAACCAGAAACAATTAAGAAAAACCTGAGGGAACGGCTAAAAAATGCAAAACAAATAATTCTTTTGGGCAGCAAAGATTGCAAAAAAAAGGCCGATGACGGCGTTTCATTTTTAGCGCATGAAATTGAAGTAATAATGGAGTTTAATTTGCCTATCGTTGTAGTCAATTTGGACCAAGACCGTAATGTTGACAGAAATTACATTCCTAATCTTTTGTTGAATGCAAGCTACTATACTGTGTCAGTCTCCTACCAACCAAAAATAATTATGTATGCACTAGACAATTATGCAGTAACTTTTTCTAGTAGCGACAAAAAAGGGCCGCACCAATACCCTGCAAATATTTATAGTGATTTAGGACTATAAATGGAAATTTTAGAGGATTTGTCCAAAAAAAGATTCTGGCGTCACTTCTTGACGTCATCTTTTGTTTTCCTAGGGGTCATATCGACCATTTTACAACTCATCAATGTGATAGTCCCTGATGTTGTCTTTTTTCAAGGACTAAGCACCTTGCTTTGGGTTCTGTTAATTTCAGCCATTGTGGGTATCTTCAAATCATGGCCAAGGCCAATCACGCAAGAATTTGATGCACCGAAAACAAAAATAAGTGTTGTTGAAGGGGACATACTAAAAGCTGAAACTCATCTCGTAATTGGCACAAATGATACATTTGATACAGAAACACCAATTATTATTTCTAAAAACAGTCTACAAGGACAAGCTCTTGAAGTACTTTATGGGGGTGATTTAAAAGAACTGAATAAAGATTTAGATAAAGCGCTTTCTAAAAAGGAAGTTATCGGCAAAATTCAAAAAGATGGAAAAAAATCAAGATATGAAATTGGAACAATTGCAACTATTAAACACAAAACGCGATTGCTTTTTTTTCTTGCCTATAGTGAATTGGACGTAAATAACGCCTGCAAGTCGAGTCCTGATAAAATATGGAAGAGTCTGCTAGCACTATGGGATGAAGTGTCTATAAAAAGCAATGGTGGTGTTTTATCTATACCTGTTATTGGCGGAGGACAAGCTAAAGTCTCGAGTGTGCTACCTGCACATGATGCTATTCGCTTAATAATTCTTTCATTTATGTTCGCCTCAAGAGGTTCAAAGATTTGTGATGAGCTTCGAATTGTTGTAACTCCAAAAGATTTTAAAAAAATAGATAGGCTTGAGCTCCAATCTTTCTTAGCCTCAATGCGTTCATCATGAAGAAAAAATCAAGTATAGACACTCCGAAGAACGACAATTGTGCATTTTGTGCCTACCTTAAAGGCGAGCGCCCATATACAATACTATCTCGCACAGCGGTCACAGCAACTTTTGTTACGAGAGAACAAAGAGGGTTACCACACCTACTAGTTTTACCATTGAGACATGTATCAACAATTCTCGAACTCACTGATGCCGAAGCCGCTGCCATTGCTATCGAAGTGAGAAACGTCGCTACTTTGATTGACAAATATTACTCTAAATCTGGAATTGCAGTATGGCAAAATAATGGTGTTCCTGCTGGTCAATCAATAAGTCATGTTCACTTCCATGTTGCAGGTACTCTGGACGGAGGTGGCACCGAGTTTGGGCCAGTCGTAGAAGCATCTCTTACTGAGACGGATGCAATTGCCAAGCGACTTCTAAATGAAACTTCACAAAAGAGTTAACTTAATTATGCTTGTTGATTTTCATTTTGACGTTGCCTAAGTTGTATATATCCTAATAGCCAACAAAAAAGCCAGCTTGCGCTGGCTTTTTTTATTTCTTAGTCACTAGCTTTAAACTACTCTTTCAACGAACGTTTACGTTCATGCTCCAGCAAATAACGTTTACGAATGCGGATGGTTTTTGGCGTAATCTCGACTAATTCATCGTCATCAATAAACTCTACAGCAGATTCTAAAGTAAGTGCGATTGGCGTAATCAAGCGCACCGCTTCATCGGTACCTGATGAACGCACGTTGGTTAATTGCTTACCTTTAATCGGGTTTACAATCAAATCGTTATCGCGACTGTGAATGCCGATGACCATGCCTTCGTACAATTTATCTCCTGGTACAGCGAACATTTTGCCGCGATCTTGCAGTTTCCATAAGGCATAAGCAACCGCTTCGCCTTGTTCAGCAGAAATAAGTACGCCATTACGACGACCTGGCATATCTGGCTTAATAGGCGCGTATTCATCAAAGATATGTGCCATTAAGCCTGTGCCGCGCGTCATGGTTAAAAACTCACCTTGAAAGCCAATTAAGCCACGCGCTGGAATTTTATATTCCAAACGGGTACGGCCATTGCCGTCAGATTCCATATTTTGCATTTCACCACGGCGGCGGCCAAGTTCTTCCATCGCTGCACCTTGGTGTTCATCTTCCAAATCGACCGTTAATATTTCGTACGGCTCACATTTTTCGCCATTGACTTCGCGGTAAACCACTTTTGGTTTGCCAACGGCCATTTCAAAACCTTCGCGGCGCATGGTCTCGAGCAAAATCGTTAAATGCAACTCACCACGGCCAGAAACACGGAATATATCGGCATCTTCTGTTTCATCAACACGCAAAGCCACGTTGA
>JANNOS010000168.1:0-6746 GCA_031399315.1 Methylophilaceae bacterium
AGCGTATCATCTGGTAACGCGAAATGATCCATACCCACATACACATAACCAGCTTCTAATAAATTTGTTATCGCGCCAGACAACAACTCAACCTTGACCGATGCCGAAAGTAACTCATCAGCAGAAATACGCCGCTGCGGCTTAAAGCGCTCTGGTAAATGTGCATAAGCATATAACGCAACTCTATCTGGCTTTAGCTGAATGAGCTGCTCAATAGTGCGCTTAAAGGTTTCTGGTGTTTGCTTAGGCAAGCCATAAATCAAATCTACATTCACCGACTGAAATTTTAAGCGACGTGCTGCTTTGACCAAATTAAATACTTGTTGTGCTGGCTGAATCCTATGTACTGCTTTTTGCACTTCTTCATCAAAATCTTGCACGCCAAAACTTAAGCGATTAAATCCTAGTGTAGCTAAATATTTTAGCCGACTTTCATTCACTGTTCGAGGATCAATTTCTATAGAAAATTCACCTTCATGTGGCAGCTTAAAACTACGCCTTAGCATCGTCATTAACTCTGTAAGCTCCACATCACTAAAAAAAGTGGGCGATCCTCCTCCCAAATGAAGTTGTGTGATGTTTTGCCCTGTACCTAAGCGAGCTACATGTAAATCAATTTCATGTTTAAGATACTTTAAATACTCTGTTGCGCGCTCATGATGTTTAGTCACAATTTTATTGCATGCGCAAAAGAAACAAAGTGATTCACAAAATGGAATATGCACATACAAAGACAAGGCCGATGTCTGCCTATTCAACTTTCTTTGTTCTAGCGCTAGCGCATAAGACTCATCATCAAACGCCTCCACAAAACGATCTGCCGTAGGATATGAAGTATAGCGCGGCCCTGAAACATCGAATTTTTTAAGCATCTCGGAGTTAACTAATGGCTGTGCTATAGCACTGGGTGATTCTTTCAATTGCTTTACAAACATATACTCACTCCTTTGTATGTTGCAGTCTGCCATATACAAAATAAAAAGTTTTGATGTAAATCAAACAAGTAAATATTGATTACAAATCAAACAGTTTTGCGAATATTTAATTAAGATGTATGCTCTACGTATGATTTCTGAAACGATTAAAGTTGCCTGTTCAAACTGTAATTTGCGAGAGCTTTGTATGCCGATGGGTTTTAACCTTGAAGACATGCAAAAGTTAGATGAAGTTGTCGCAACACGAACCAAAGTTAAGCAAGGTAGTAACCTGTTTAGTCATGGCGATCCCTTTACATCGCTTTACGCAATACGCACAGGATTTTTTAAAACTTGTGTTTCTACCGAAGATGGCCGCGAGCAAGTCACAGGGTTTCAAATGGCTGGTGAGATTGTTGGTTTAGATGGTATTGTGAATGACCACCATAGTTGCAATGCAGTAGCACTAGAAGACGCTGAAGTTTGCGTGATGCCCTTTGCGAATGTTGAAGAGTTATCGCGTGAGTTTCCTGTATTACAACGCCATGTGCATAAAATGATGAGCCGCGAAATTGTGCGCGAGAATGGCATTTTGATGCTGTTAGGAAATATGCGCGCAGAAGAAAGGCTTGCGGCTTTTTTATTGAACCTTGTACAACGTTTGCATGCGCGCGGTTTTTCACAATCTGAATTTGTGCTGAGAATGTCGCGTGAAGAAATTGGCAGCTATCTCGGCATGAAACTTGAAACGGTTAGCCGTACTTTTTCAAAGTTTAGCGAAGAAGGTATTATTGAAGTCAAGCAACGCTATGTACGCATCCTTGAGCCCGATGCGCTGAAAAAAATATTTAATCCGCAAACTTGCTAGGCCTATTTTAAACCTTAAGGCTTAGTAGGTTTAACGCCTGTAGCTGCGTGGTTACGCGCTTGTAAGGCGGGTGCTAAACCGTCACGTTCTGCGTCTAAAGTTTTATTAATTTCAATGCCTTTGCGATAGTAATCTTCCACCGCAGGGTCTGGTATGCTAACTGCAAGATATAAAGTGATGAATCCTGCAATTACCACAATGAGTGGGCCAGAAATAATGAGCCAAACATAGCCAAAATTCCACCATGGTTTAGTTTTGGATTTAATTTCAGGTTTAGTATCTAGTTTTTCCATTCTATTTGCCTCAATTTTCTATAAAGCTGCTTACCGCGGTACTAAAAATATTGATTTTTCAGTGACCTTCTCTTTCGTTTCAAGCGATTGAATCTCAAATTGAATTTTATGTGAGCCTGGCGCTACCAACCCATCTGGTATTTTTAAGTCTACAATCACCCAACGCGATTCTGTTGGCTTAACCGTAATGACATTGTTTTGTTCATTATCCCCTGTGCTTTCAGCTTCTTCCATGCTCTCAGATTCAATTTCTAAATCTTTGAGACCTTTAACGTTGAGTTCATAATGTTGAGTCGTTTCTGTCGCATTCATAATTTGCAAACGATACACATTTTCTAACTTACCACCATCAGTTAATCTGACTAATACACCACGATCACGCACCACGTCCACTTTAAAAGAATCTCTCAACCATAAACTGATTAATAATCCAACAACCAGCACCATTAAAATAGCCGAATAAATTAAAACGCGCGGACGCAAAATACGTTGCAACATCTGCTTACTTGTCCAACCATTAGTCATTGCCTGTTGCGTAGAGTACTTAATTAATCCACGTGGATATTGCATCTTATCCATCACAGTGTCACACACGTCAGCACATGCGCCGCAACCAATACATTCATACTGCAAACCTTTACGAATATCAATCCCTGTGGGACACACTTGCACACATAAACTACAATCCACACATGAGCCTAATTTTTGACCGACCATATCAGCATAGCGTGATCTGCCGCCACGTGGCTCACCACGCGCTTCGTCATACGTAACAATTAAGGTGTCATTATCAAACATCGCGCTTTGAAAGCGCGCGTAAGGGCACATGTACTTGCACACTTGCTCGCGCATAAAACCAGCATTGCCATAAGTTGCAAATCCATAAAAACACACCCAAAAAGTATCCCATGGACCTGCACTTAAGTAAGTAACATCAATCATCAATTGTCGAATGGGTGTGAAATAACCGACGAATGTAAAGCCAGTCCAAGCTGCAAAAAGTATCCAAACAAAGTGTTTGCTACTTTTTTTAAGTAGTTTTTTAACTGACATTGATGCATCGTCTAGCTTCATACGCGCTGCACGATCACCTTCTATTTTTCTTTCTATCCAAAGAAAAATTTCTGTATAAACGGTTTGTGGGCAAGTGTAACCACACCATAAGCGACCAGCAATGGCAGTAAACAAAAACAGCGACAATGCCGAAATAATTAATATCGCAGTGAGATATATCAAATCCTGCGGGTATAGCACCAACTTAAATATATAAAAACGTTTGGCATCTAAATCAAACAGAAAGGCTTGACGTTGACCCCAATTGAGCCATGGCATACCATAAAAAAACAACTGTGTTAGCCATATCATGACCCAGCGCCATTTAGCAAAATGGCCAAATATACTACGCGGATAAATCTTCTCTTGTGCCGCATATAAAGAAATTACAGCCTCTTTCACAGAGGGCGTAATTTCAAATTCTTTAGTGGTCGGCAACCGGTTCATTTTCAGAAGCTAGGTTATTTATTTGGCTTACTATTTGTAGCCTTATTGGATAAACCCCAAACGTAAGCAGCCAATACTTTTATTTGCTCTGAGGTAAGTAATGTTGCTTGAGCAGGCATTTTATTAATTTTGCCTTCATTGATGCGCTTAATGATGGCCGCCTCACCCGCACCATGTAGCCAAATGTTGTCGCTTAAATTAGGCGCGCCTATCGCCTGATTACCCTTTCCTTCAGACCCATGACATGCAGCGCAACCAGCAAATTTGGCTTTGCCTAAGCCCGCACGGCCTGAGTCATACATACCGCCAGAAAGACTTAACACATAATTGGCGACATTTTTTACATCTTCTTCGCTACCCACCACAGCAGCCATTGGCGGCATCATGCCATTGCGTCCATTGGTAATGGTTTCAAGAATCTTCTCAGGACTACCGCCATATAACCACTCTTGATCTGTTAAATTAGGAAAGCCTCGACTTCCGCGCGCATCTGAGCCATGGCATTGTGCACAATTATTCATAAATAAGCGCTCGCCAATGGCTTTTGCTTCTGGATTTGAAACAAGCGCAGTTACTGGCATTGTTACAAATTTTGCATAGCGTGGTTTTAGCGCTTGGTTTGCGCGATCTGTTTCTCGCTCAAATTGTTTTACCTGTGTCCACCCAAACTTGCCTTGATAACTTCCCAAGCCTGGATATACCACCAAATAAATAAGCGAATAAACAATGGTAAGAACAAACAACCATACCCACCAGCGAGGTAGCGGGTTATTCATTTCCCGTATATCTTCATCCCATACATGGCCGCTGGTGTTATCACCATTTTTACTAGTCACTTTTATCTTACTTGTTTTCCACAGCAGTAAAACACAAGCTAATATGCCAATTAAGGTTAAGACAGTGATGAATATAGACCAAAAATTATTATTAAAATCGCTCATTTTATTTTCCTTTATTCTTCATCGAAAGCTTAATCTTCATCAAAAGGTAGTTTGGCTGCCTCTTTAAAATCTTTTGAATTGCGTTTGCGCCAAGCCCAAATCACAATCCCTACAAACACGATAAAACTTGCAATCGTCACCAATATACGTAATGTATTCATGTCCATCATGCGTCCTTACTAGCGTTAATATCAGTTACTTAAGGTTGACACCCAATATTTGGAGATAAGCAATCAGCGCATCCATCTCGGTTTTATCTTTCACCTCCTCAGCCGCCCCAGCAATTTGGGCATCCGTATAGGGCACGCCCACTTGACGTAATGCACGCATATTCGACCCAATATCTGCATTGGCGGGCGCTTTCTCAAGCCATGGATAAGCTGGCATGATGGACTCTGGTACTAAATCACGTGGATTAATTAAATGGATGCGCTGCCAATCGTCGCTATACCTGCCACCAACACGATGCAAATCTGGTCCTGTGCGCTTACTGCCCCATTGAAATGGGTGGTCGTAAACAAACTCACCAGCGACTGAATAATGACCATAGCGCAATGCTTCTGCGCGCAATGGGCGCACCATTTGCGAATGACAGTTGTAACAGCCTTCGCGCAAATAGATATCTCGCCCAACGAGTTGCAATGGCGTGTAAGGTTGCAAACCCCTAATGGGCTCGGTGGTCGATTTTTGAAAAAAAAGCGGCACAATTTCCACAATGCCCCCTATTGCAATCACCAGCAATATCAACACTATCATCAAAAAATTATTGGTTTCTATTTTTTCGTGACTGAAACCACTGTCCGCGTTTTGATTAGATTCGTGATTAGATACTTGATTATTTTTTTCGTTATTTGACATGACTATTTCCTTATGCGTGCGTAGCAACAGATGGTATGGATGCAATCGCAGCTTTGCCGCTAGTGGCTGTTTTAAGTACATTCCACAACATAATGACCATCCCACTTAAATAAAACACGCCGCCCAGCAGACGTATAAGGTAGTAAGGATATTTTGCTTTAACACTTTCTACAAAAGTATAGGTCAGCGTGCCGTCAGCATTAATTGCACGCCACATTAGGCCTTCCATCACACCTGCTATCCACAGTGCTGCGATATAAAGCACAATACCAATAGTCGCTAGCCAAAAGTGCAATTCAATCGCTTTCATACTATGCATTTGTTTTTGCCCAAACAATTTTGGTACCATAAAATAAATAGCACCCATTGAAACCAAACCTACCCAGCCTAGCGCACCAGAATGCACATGACCTATCGTCCAATCAGTGTAGTGCGAGAGGGAATTCACAGTTTTAATCGCCATCATCGGACCTTCAAAGGTGCTCATGCCGTAGAAAGAAAGTGAAACAATCATGAAGCGCAAAATAGGATCTGTACGCAATTTATGCCACGCACCAGACATGGTCATGATGCCGTTAATCATGCCACCCCAACTTGGTGCCAGTAAAATCAGTGAAAACACCATACCTAAAGATTGCGTCCAATCTGGTAAAGCGGTGTAGTGCAAATGGTGTGGACCCGCCCACATATAGGTAAAAATCAATGCCCAAAAGTGCACGATGGATAAGCTGTATGAATAAACTGGACGCTCGGCTTGCTTAGGCACAAAGTAATACATAATGCCCAAGAAGCCTGCGGTTAGAAAAAAGCCAACAGCATTGTGTCCATACCACCATTGCACCATAGCGTCTTGTACACCAGCATAAGCTGAATATGACTTCATAAAACCAACAGGAATTGCTGCACTATTCACGATATGCAATAGCGCAACTGCGAGAATAAAAGCACCAAAAAACCAGTTAGCGACGTAAATGTGTTTGATTTTACGTTTACCTATCGTGCCAAAAAACACAATGGCATAAGCAATCCACACCAGTGCAATCAAAACGTCAATCGGCCACTCCAGCTCTGCATATTCTTTACCTTGCGTAAACCCTAGCGGTAAAGAAATGGCTGCTGCAAGTATGACTAATTGCCAACCCCAAAAAGTAAATGTAGCGAGTTTTCCACAGAACAATTTGACTTGGCAGGTGCGCTGCACAACGTAATAAGAAGTTGCAAATAAGGTACAGCCCCCAAAAGCAAATATCACTGCGTTTGTATGTAGTGGGCGCAAACGACCAAAACTTGTCCAAGGCAAACCTAAGTTGAGTTCTGGCCATACCAGTTGTGCGGCAATAATGACACCTACCAACATGCCAACCACCCCCCA
>JANNOS010000032.1:0-5911 GCA_031399315.1 Methylophilaceae bacterium
AACTCATTGAGTGATAACTTAAACTCATGTTTTGCCAAGTAAGCTATCGCTGCACATAACTCGAAAGATTTAATAACGCCCAAAGCATGGCGGCGAAGTGCAAAAGGGTCTTTTTCTCCTGTTGGTTTTAACCCGATTGCCCATATTCCAACAAGTGTCTCAACTTTATCAGCAATTTGAAGTGACTCACTTACTAGATTTGAAGTATCAATTAAATCATCTAAATCATCGCGTCGCACTAAATATTGGTCTGCAATTGCTTCTGCCACTAGCGAATTTTCACCATCATGTTTTGCGTAATAGCTACCCATAATCCCTTGTAGCTCAGGAAATTCGCCGACCATATCTGTAAGCAAGTCGGCCTTAGCAAGTTGGGCTGCGCGGTCAGCAAGTTTTGGGTCTGTGCCAATTTTTTCTGCGACCCACGTTGCTATTTTTCTTACTCGCTCTGTACGTTCTCCTTGGCTGCCGAGTTTGTTGTGGTAAACCACTTTGTCCAAGCCTGCAATACGGCTTTCCAGCGTCTTTTTACGATCTTGGTCGAAGAAGAATTTAGCATCTGCCAAGCGTGGGCGTACTACACGCTCGTTGCCGCCAATCACGGCGCTTGGGTCAGCTGGGTTGATGTTAGAGACGATTAAAAACTTATTGGTAAGTTTGTTGTTGGCGTCTAATAGCGGAAAGTATTTTTGATTCGCCTTCATGGTAAGAATCAAGCATTCCTGCGGTACTTCCAAAAACTCTTTTTCAAACTGGCCGGTGAGCACATTCGGGCGTTCAACCAAGGCAGTGACTTCGTCCAGCAAGGCTTCATCTTCAATCGGTTTCAGGTTTTCTTTGGCGGCTGCAGAATTCAATTGTTTAATAATCTCGGTACGACGCTCAGCAAAACTCGCAATTACTTCGCCTGCGTCTTTTGTTTTGAGCTGTTCGGCGTAACTATCCGCATTTTTCAGCGTGATTTTCTGATTCTTTCCTTCAAAGCGATGCCCTTGTGTGGCATTGCTAGAAGCTAATCCCAGTGCTGTGATTGGCACGATATCGCTACCATGAAGTGCCACCAAACCATGCGCAGGGCGCACAAAGTTGACGCTACTCCACCCATCGGCCAATTGATACGTCATCACTTTTGGAATCGGAAGTGCGCCAAGTGCCGCATCCAGAGCGGCTTGCAGACCATCTTTCAAAGTTGCGCCAGTTTGCATTACATCAAGAAATAGCACATCCGTTTTGCCGTCATTTTCTTTGCGTAATTTTTTAACCGCAGATTCGCCTGCACCTAAAGTTTGTAATCTTTTAATCAAAGCAGGCGTTGCCTTACCATTAGTATCTAAACCAACGCTAGTAGGCATGAGTTTCTGCGCCACTTGTTTATCAGCTGCTTTATCCATGACATAACTAATTTGTGCTGCTAAACGGCGCGGGGTCGCAAATGCAGTAACAGCTGCATTATCAAGCGTTAGGCCTTGCGCCTTTAAGCTTTCAAATAAAACGGTCGAGAACGCTTCGCCCAGCTTATTCAGTGCTTTTGGGGGCAGTTCTTCTACAAATAATTCGACTAATAAATTTTTGTTATGCGGGTTCTTTTCCATACTACGCTGCTGCTTTCTTGCTTAAATCTAACATGACTTCATCAGCCCATTCTTTTGGCGCCATCGGGAAGCCAAGTCTGGCGCGGCTATCCACATAACCAGCAGCTACACTGCGCGCTAAATTACGAATGCGCCCCATATAACTGGCGCGCTCAGTAACCGAAATAGCACCTCTGGCATCAAGCAAATTAAATGTATGCGCGGCTTTTAACACTTGTTCATAAGCGGGTAGCGGCAATTTTGCTTCAATTAAATGTTGCGCTTGTTTTTCGTGCGCGGTAAACGCGCTGAATAAAAACTCCACATCAGAATGTTCGAAATTATAGGTAGATTGTTCCACTTCATTTTGCTTGAATACATCACCATAACTTAAATCACGCGCGCCGTTGTTGCCTTTGGAATATACCAAATCATAGACGCTATCTACGCCCTGCAAGTACATGGCTAAACGCTCTAAACCATAAGTTATTTCGCCCGTGATGGGCTTGCAGTTAATGCCGCCCACTTGCTGAAAGTAAGTGAATTGTGTGACTTCCATGCCGTTGAGCCAGACTTCCCAGCCTAAGCCCCATGCGCCTAAGGTAGGATTCTCCCAATCGTCTTCTACAAAGCGCACATCGTTTTGTTTCAGGTCGAAACCAAGCGCTTCTAATGAGCCAAGATAAAGTTCAAGAATATTCGCTGGCGCAGGTTTAAGCACTACTTGATATTGGTAGTAATGCTGCAGCCTATTTGGATTTTCACCATAACGACCATCTTTTGGGCGACGGCTGGGTTGCACATAAGCGGCTTTCCACGGTTCTGGGCCTAAAGCGCGTAAGAAAGTAGCCGTGTGCGAAGTGCCTGCGCCTACCTCCATGTCGTAAGGTTGTAGCAGTGCGCAGCCTTGTTTATCCCAATAGCTTTGTAAATTTAATATGATTTGTTGGAAGGTCAGCATGTGTATATTTTTATAATTGCGAAAAGGGCAATTTTACCTTGTTTTATGAGCAAGCTATAGCCTTTTGCGTCGAATCAAAAAAGCAATAGCGCAAAAGCAGAACACAATAAATGGCCAATTACCCCAACGCACATAGGGTGTGCTACCTTGGTAACTTTGCGCTTGGCCAGTTAAGATGTTTTGTTCATCATGCGGTGCATGTGCCAAAATAAAACCTTGTTGGTCGATAATCGCTGTAGCACCCGTATTTGTGGCGCGTAGCATCATGCGACCAGTTTCCAGTGCACGCGCTTGGCTAAACTGCATGTGCTGTTCTGCAGCGAACGATTTTCCATACCATGCATCGTTACTGATGTTAACGAGTAGCGTTGCTTCGGGTAATTGTCGAATAATTTCTTCGCCAAATACGTCTTCGTAGCAAATATTAACGGCTACTTTTTGGTTGGATAATTGCATTGGTTTTTGATGTGTGCCGCCGCGCGATAAATCACTTAAGGGGATATTGAGCCAATCACGATAAACCCATCCAAACACTTGTTTTAATGGGATAAATTCCCCAAATGGTACGAGGTGATTTTTTTTATAGCTTTGTGTTGGGCTGTTGCCATAAGTGAATGCGCTATTAAAATACTCGCCAGAAGGATTGTCTCCAGAAAGATTATTTGGAGTTTCGTTGTATTCCACCATGCCGACAATCACATCGCCATTATTTGCTTTTGCATGTGCGGTCAATGCTTCTTTTACGTCGTTATCAAGCTGGCTTTCTATCACGGGTAGCGCCGTTTCTGGCAATACGATGAGTTGCGCTTTGCTGCTTTGCACCATCTCAATATATTGCTTAATTGTGCCCAGTGCGGTTTCAGGTGACCATTTGATGTCTTGCGCAGTATTGCCTTGCAGCAAGGCTACGCTGATGGGTTCACCAATTGGCGTCGTCCATGGCACTATTTTTAATAGATTGCCAACGACTATCATGAGTACAATTGCGGCAATGCTGTAGCGCTTATAAATCAAGCTGGGCTTAGTAAACCAGTAAGCGAAGAGCGCGGCTAAAAATACGGTCATGACAGAAACTCCATACACGCCGACTATAGGGATATAGCCTGCTAAAGGGCTATATGGCACCTGAGAATAGCCAATCGTTAACCAAGGAAAACCCGTGAAAATCCAGCTGCGAATCCAATCTGACAAACCCCACAATACGGGGATGCTTAATAATGGTGCGTAACTAAATGATGCGTTTAGTTTTTTTGCGAGCCAGCTAACCAAGCCCGTGAACAGCGCCATAAATGCGCATAAGCAAAAAGTACAAAAACCTGCAAACCACCAAGGCATACCGCCGAAATCATGCAGACTGATGTATATCCAATAAATACCGACAATAAATAAACCTAAGCCAAACTGAAAGCCCAAGCGAAACGCCACTTTTGCAGTGCTAGTTTGTAGCCACAAATAACAAAATGCAGCTACCGAAAAGAGCGTGGCGGGAAATAAATAAAATGGCGCAAAACCCAATACAGCTAAAGCGCCAAGCAAATAGGGCAGCAGAAATTTAAATTTTATGAGTACGCGCAAATTAGTTTTCAGAAAAATGTTGCTTTCAAAATAAAGGTGAAATTGAAACAATCCATTATTGTAATCAATTTGCAATTGATAGTCTTACGAACATGTCATCCGTTGACAATAAATAAGGTTCACTTTATATTGACCCTTCGTATTTTATTAAATCTGGGGAGAATGTAATGAGTATGGCATCAGAGTTTAAAGATTTTATCAGTAAAGGTAATGTGATGGATCTCGCTGTCGGTGTCATTATTGGTGGCGCATTTGGCAAAATTGTAGATTCGTTAGTTAACGATATAATTATGCCAATTATAGGCAAAATTTTTGGCGGTTTAGATTTCAGCAATATGTATATTCCGCTGAACGGGCAAGAGATGGGGTTGGCTTTAGTTGAAGCAAAAAAAGCTGGAGCAGTATTAGCTTACGGCAACTTTATTTCGATTGTTATTAACTTCATTATTTTGGCGTTTGTGATATTCCAAATGGTGAAAATGGTTAACAAATTGCGTAATGCTACACCAGCGGCGCCACCACCTACGCCAGACGATATTGTATTGTTGCGTGAAATTCGCGACTCATTGAAAAAGAAGTAAATTTTAGATAATAAAAAAGGCGCCTGTTTAAAATACAGTAGCGCCTTTTTTATTTATTATGCGTAATTACAGACTTGGTTCTGGTTCTGGGACTTCGTAGGTTTTACCATCTTTTGTTTTGCCATCAGCCTCTTCTGAGCCATCATTGTTTAAAAACACCACCGTCACCACTTTGTCATCAATGAAATCTAGTTCAGTGGTTGGATAATAAACACCATTTTCGTCGGTATTAATATTATGATAATGCCAAATAGATGCGGCGACTTTTTCAGAGCCTTTAATTTTTACATCCTCGGCACGGGCAGGCTCGCCTAGTAGCTCTACGATTTTTTCTTTATTAAACTTGTTAATCACCGCTACAAAGGCTTTTTCTTCGGTAGGGATCTCATTGACAAAAGGCATCGTCTGCGCTTCATCTGCATAGCTTAATGAAGAATAAAATAATTGTGCAGCGAGTAAAGTTGCTAATGGCCAAGTATTTATTGAAATAGGCTTCATTTAAATCTCCAGTTGAGTACATGCATATACAGACATGTATATTTAAGTGCAGATATAGAAACTAAAAACTAATTTAAGTTCGCTCATGATAAATTATTATGTAGATTCAATTGGAAACGGTTCGCCTGGAATCACTTCTACTTGTATTGAATGTAAGCGCCTGCTATCCGCCCTAAGTACGCTAATGCTCAAATTTTCAATAACGATGCTATCGCCGCGTTTAGGCAGGTGCCCAAACTTATTCACTATCAAGCCGCCAATTGTAGAGAATTCTTCATCGCTAAATTGTGTGCCGACCGTTTCGTTAAAGTCGGCAATTTCTGTTAGCGCTTTAACGCGATAATGTCCATCGGCATTTTGAATGATGTTATCTTCGTCTTCGTCGTAATCGTATTCGTCTTCAATATCGCCAACAATTTGTTCTAACACATCTTCAATCGTCACCATGCCTGCTACACCGCCATACTCATCAACAACGATGGCAATATGGTTGCGGTTACTGCGGAACTCTTTTAACAATACATTTAAACGCTTAGCTTCGGGGATAAACACGGCAGGGCGCAACATATCGCGCACTTCAAAATCCTCGCCCGCGTAATAACGTAATAAATCTTTAGCCAGCAAAATGCCAATCACATCGTTTTTGTCGTCTTCGATGACAGGGAAGCGCGAGTGTGCGGTTTCAATTACATGTGGGATAAACGTTTCAGGCGCGTCAGTAATAT
>JANNOS010000046.1:0-2807 GCA_031399315.1 Methylophilaceae bacterium
GACTCATCGCCGCTAGGTTATAAATCTCATCAGGCTGGGTTTGTTGAATAATGCGAATTAAGTTGGTGGAGTCTGTTAAGTCACCATAATGTAAAATAAAGTTATTGTTATCGACATGTGGATCCTGATACAGGTGATCGATACGGTCTGTATTAAACAAAGAGGCACGGCGCTTCACGCCGTGCACAACATAGCCTTTGCCTAATAAAAACTCGGCTAAATAAGCGCCGTCTTGCCCTGTGATGCCCGTAATTAATGCTACTTTTTTCATATTAAAGAACCCATCCATATTTCAAAAAAACACCCTCTGTAAATTTATTAAAACGATGTGTTCACATATTCTTAATATGTTAATTAAAAGTCGTTAATAACACTTCCGACTGCTTGTGCGCCAGAAACAGCAATCTGATCGCGCACTACAATCAAATCAGAAGTTTTTGTATGATTGAGTCGAGAAACTATTAAAGCGCCTTCACAACGGGCTAACGTATCTTGCGCATCAGCGGTTAATGCAGTTGGTGCAACATCAATAAGCACAATTTCATATTGAGCAACTGCTTGCTTCATGAACTCTGTCAAAGCATCTTGGCTTAACAATTCATGAGAGCTTTTAGACACACTGCCCGCAGTTAGTATTGAAAGGTTTTCCAAGGTTTCAGACTCAGTAACCGCATCAAACCCTGCATTTTTTGCAAGAATTTCTGAAAGACCCACATTAGCTTTTATGTTGAATATAAAGTGTTGATGTGGATCACGTAGATTAGCGTCTATTAATAGTGTACTTTTGCCTAATTGCGAAAATATGACAGCCAAATTAGCCGCTAAATAAGAGCTTGCCTCACCTGCATTGGCACTAACAATGGCAAGCGAACGATGTCCCTCGCTAAACCAGCGCTTTAACAACTGACTACGAAGCACGCGTAACGCTTCCACTTGTGGTGCATTGGGTTGCTTAATTGCAATGAGTTCAGAGTTAAACGGATCTACGTCAATTTCTTGCTTAGTTTCTTGAATCCCTTCTTGACCCATATACCGATTTAGTCGCTTAGGGACTGCCAACTTTAACTGTGTAGTAGCATAATTTCGTGCGCTGGATTTTCTACGAAAAACCTTGTTAATAGAATGCGACAACTCTATCAAAACCGTTTTAATAAACTTGTGCTGATTATTTTTCATAACTGCTAAAAGTGGCACTTGCAGCAATTCAACCGATTCTTCACACCTGCGTATACGCCCATCTTTCATCTCAGCAAGTAAAGCTGCGCCAATACCCAAGAAAGTGCCAAAAAATCCAGCCAAAATAAGGTTAAATAGAATTCTTGGGCTAGTACGATTTTGTGGTGCAATAGCGGGACTTAAAACCGCAATATCTGCTTGATTCGAACCGCCTTCTAGTGTTGTTTGGGTAAAGCGCTGACTCGCTGAATCTACTGCACGCTGCGCATTTTCTACATCGCCCTGTAGCACTTCCAGCTCATCTCTTGAAAGATTTAGTTCCAAAACACGCGCTTTTTGGGAAGCAAGCGCTGCTCTTAACTCGGACTCGAGTTGTTTGTTAATGGACGCATTACCACCTATGCTAGTCCTTGCCCTATTTGTCGCCTCTAGCAACTGACTTTTAAGTTTATTGAGTTCTGCCTCTGCCGCTTGATAATGCGGATGACCTGAACCAATGCGTTGAGCAAGTTCTGAAAGCTTGGATTCAGCACTAGTAATTGCCATCTTTAAATTTTGTACGATTGGATTAGCTGCCACATCTGGTGACTCATCACCGTTACCACGGGTGCGCTGCTGGCGAGAAATAGCATCGAAACTCTGGGATTGTGCGGCTACTAACTGAGAAGATATATCATTCAGACGCGCACTTTCTACATCCAAGCTCCCCATCACACTGGTTAAGCCTTTTTCTTGTTGATATTTAGATAGCCTTGCTTGAGCATTTTCTAAATTAGTACGTAATGCTTTAGTTTTTTCACCTAAAAAATTCGCTGCCTTTTGTGAAGGTTCAACTTTGAGTTGAATACTAGCCTCTTGGTAGGCTTCGGCAAATGCATTCGCCATAGTTGCTGAAAAATCAGGATCCGTACTGCTATAGGAAATTTCAATTACGCTACTTTCACGCGAAGGCTTAGCCTCAAGACCGCCTAGAAACTTATCAGCAAAAAAAGCTCTTATATCCCCTTTGCCATCTGTTGCTTTTTTAAATTGTGCTTGTGCTTGTGGATTTTCAACTAATTTAAGCTGATCAACCACCCTTAAAGCCACATTTCGACTTGTAATAATATCAATCTGTGTCGCAATGTACCCAGGCATCAGCTGAGCTGGCAACGTAAGCCCTGTGACTGGGTCAACACCTTTATAATTGAGCACTAGTGAGCTTGTTGCTTTATAAATTTTTGGCATCAGCAAGTTAATAACTAGTGTCGTCAGTACGACCAAACCAACAATAATCAAAATGATTTTAACGCGTGCTCTTAATACAAGCAGAAACTGGGTGAAATTCATGTGGATTCCTAGAACAGGCTTTCTTGCACGTAAAGCACATCGTCTTGCATAACAATATCAGTGAGCTTTGGGCGCAATTTTTTAATCTCGCCCTTTTCGTTGCGGCGATCTAATTGAATGTTACGTTTCGTGCCACGCGCCGTTAAGCCTCCACCTTGGGCTAATGCTTGTAGTACTGTCATATTACGCTCAATACGAAATGTACCTGGACGCTGCACTTCGCCATATATATATGCCATAGGCGCACGTGGCACGTAGACGGTATCACCACTTGTAAGCTCAATATTGGCGGAATTATTACC
>JANNOS010000057.1:0-26757 GCA_031399315.1 Methylophilaceae bacterium
CCTGTCTGGGTGGTTTCAAAAAACTGTGGGCTTTGCGTCATCACGCGTGCATATACCGCGCTGCGTAAATCTGCTGTTATGCGCTCGCCCACCCAAGACACTGTGTAATAACGCCAAGCAATCATCAATGCCCAAAACGCAGCCAGTACAAACATCACTAAAAAGTGGCCGTTTAAACTAAGCCCACCAACTAGGCCTTCACGCGCTGCTGCGTTGCTGGTAACAAAGCCAAAATCAATTAAATCTCGAAAGGCCAAAGGGACTAATAACAGTGTGGCAGACCCTAGCGTGAGTAATACAAACGCTAGCAGCACTTTTGCACGATAAGGCCGTAAAAATGGCCATAAATTAGCCAGTGATGAAAGCTTTTTGATGGGGGCTTTGGTTACGATTGGTGTTGTTGTTGGCATGGGATTTAATCTATAAAATTAGCCAGTGATAATAGCACTAGCAGGTCATCATATGGAGTTTGCCAAATAGGTTAGGTTCAAGGTCGGTTAGGTTCATGGACTGTGTCTGATTTATACTGATAAAAATTGCTGATTAACGATGATTGATTCACTAAACTTTTTACAAAAACGATATGAACAAAACACTAAAATTAATTATTTGGATTGCCGTTGCAATTTTAGGCGCATTTGCTTTAAGCGCAATCGCCTTAAATCGTGGTGAAAGTATTAATGCACTCTGGTTAATTACCGCTGCTGCCTGCATTTATGCCATTGCTTATCGTTTTTATGCGGCATGGATAGCTGCCAAAGTGTTGGTCATTGACGAAACGCGTGCTACTCCAGCGGAAAGATTAGATAACGGCCGCGATTACATGCCCACCAATAAATGGATTGTATTTGGCCACCATTTTGCCGCCATTGCTGGGCCGGGGCCGCTGGTTGGGCCGACGCTGGCAGCCCAGTTTGGATATCTTCCAGGGACTTTGTGGATACTCATTGGGGCAGTGCTGGGCGGTGCGGTACAAGATATGGTGACACTGTTTTTCTCTACCCGCAGAAACGGTAGAAGTTTAGGCCAAATGGCGCGCGACGAAATCGGTGTAATTGGCGGCACTGCGGCGCTGATTGGCACATTCTTAATCATGATTATTCTGATTGCCGTCCTCGGCCTTGTGGTCGTAAACGCGATGAAACATAGTCCGTGGGCGACTTCAACGGTTGCAGCAACGATACCGATTGCAATGGTAATTGGCATTTATATGCGGCAGATTCGTCCGGGCCGGGTTCTTGAGGCTAGTGCGATTGGAGTTGTTTTGCTGTTGCTGTCGGTGTTAGCTGGTGGTTGGATAGACCATCATGAAACATTAAGAACTTATTTTGACCATGACGGCCTGCCATTGGCTTACGCGATAATTGTGTACGGATTTGCGGCAGCGGTGTTACCAGTGTGGCTACTGCTCGCGCCACGCGATTATTTATCTACCTATATGAAACTAGGCACCGTTGTTTTGCTGGCAGTGGCGATTGTGATGTTGCGCCCAGATATACACATGCCCGCCGTCACCCAATTTACTGATGGGACAGGGCCGATTTTTGGCGGCAAGTTATTCCCATTTGTATTTATCACTATAGCCTGCGGCGCTATTTCTGGATTTCACGCGTTGATTGCATCTGGTACGACACCTAAGTTGCTAGCAAACGAGCGCGATATTCGCATGATTGGTTATGGCGCGATGTTACTAGAGTCCTTTGTGGCGATTATGGCGATGATTGCCGCCACCGTGCTAGAGCCGGGTGTATTTTTTGCTATTAACAGCCCCGCTGGCGTGGTGGGTAAAGAAGCGATTGATGCTGTGGCTAAAATCAACAGTTGGGGTTATGCGGTTACGGTGGAGCAAATGAATCAACTGGCCAAAGATATGGGGGAGAGCAGCCTGTTTGCGCGCACAGGCGGCGCGCCTAGCTTGGCAGTGGGTATGGCCAGCATTTTCGGGAGCGCCTTTGGCAAGCACCTATTGGCGCTGTGGTATCACTTTGCCATTATGTTTGAGGCGATTTTTATTCTCACTACACTAGATGCAGGTACGCGGGTGGGCCGCTTTATGTTGCAAGACATGTTGGGCAACTTTAATAAAAAACTTGGTGAAACTTCTTATATGCCGTCTGTCATATTCACCAGTGCTATTGTGGTGGCAGGTTGGGGATATTTCTTGTACATCGGCGTCATTGACCCCAATGGCGGCGTAAACATTTTGTGGCCACTTTTCGGGATTGCCAACCAAATGCTGGCGGCTATCGCTTTGTGCGTGGCCACGGGTATTTTAGTGAAATCTGGCAAGTTAAAATATGCTTGGGTTACCGCGTTACCGCTGGCTTGGTTGGTGACGATTACCACAACTGCTGCTTGGCAAAAGATTTTCAGTGACGACATTCGCGTCGGTTTTTTTGCTGCTGCGAATGATTTAAGTACAAAGCTAGCCACAGGGTTATTGCCAGCCGAAAAAGCCGCTGTTGCGCCACAGCTAATTTTTAATCAACAGCTGGATGCTTATTTGACTATGTTTTTTGTGGCGATGTTATGGATTGTGATTGTTGATATGCTAATCGTTTGTATGCATGCTCTGCAAGGCAAGCGGGTATTGCCTCTCAGCGATACTCCATATATAAGAACAAGTGCTTAGAATGTTAAATTTAACAAAAATCGGTCACTTCTTTTTACATCTTTGGCTTTCACATTTTTGGTTTTTACACTTTTGGCGAGGTGTGCGCCAACTTTCGGGTGATGACGCTTATGAGCAGTATTTAAAACATCATGCAGAGTTTCATCAATCTTCAGCTGACGCACCTCATGCTTTATCGCGTAAAGAATTTTTTAAGTTGTGGCAAGACAGTCAGTGGAGGGGCGTAAAACGATGCTGTTAAATGGGTCAGATATTTCACGCGTATTAGAGATGGTGCGCGCGTACATACGGGCAGGCTACAAAACACATTAAATTACGAAGTGCTGAGATCAGGCGTCATCAATGCAAACAACGCAATCGCTTATACCAATAACAAGTCAGCGCTTGATAGCTTATAGCTGCTTAAGTGTTTTGATACAGCCTATCGATTTGCATTTCATCTTTATCCTGATGTACTAGGTAATCAGGATCTACAAAAGGTACATCTTTTGGAGGAACAACCTGTTGACCAGGTTGATATTCTGCAAGAATGTAATTAAATTTTGGTTCTGCTTTAAATATTCTTTTTATTAAGTTTTTCATATGATTTCTTTTCCAAGTTATGCACAGTTATCTATACGCAATGAGCATGCCAGATTGATGGCTTGGAAAGGTGAAATGTAAAACTTTTAACTTATTGATTTATATATTAAATTTTAATTTAATTAAAATTACTTATTTAATTAAGTGATGATTAATTAGACACGATGTTGGATTTTCGACTTTGCCTATATTTAGTATCAGCTGAATTTTTGTTTGTGTGCAGATACCCACATCCAAATGCCGATGAGTATCATTGGCAAACTTAACCATTGCCCCATGCTTAAACCTAATTGTAATAAACCTAAATGCTCGTCTGGCTGGCGGGTGAATTCTACTAAAAACCTAGAACTACCATAACCTAATAAAAATAGTGCTGAAATAGCACCGACTGGGCGCTCTTTGCGAGAAAACCACCATAAGATAGCGAACAGCAGTAAGCCTTCTAAAGCGAACTCATATAGCTGCGAAGGATGGCGGGCGATGTTATCGATTTGTGGAAAAATCATACCCCAATTGGCGTTGGTCGCGCGTCCCCAAAGCTCGCCATTAATAAAATTACCCATGCGTCCTGCCCCTAAACCAATAGGTACAAGGGGTGCGACAAAATCCATTATTTTTAGCCAAGGTTGGCCATATTTTTTATTAAAACCATGTTTTTTATTAAAGAAATACATGGCGAAAAGCACACCTAAAAATCCACCATGAAAGCTCATACCACCTTGCCAAATTTTAAAAATATCTAAAGGATGTTCTAAAAAGCTGGAAAATTGATAAAACAGAATGTAGCCAATGCGACCCCCTAAAATAACGCCAAGCGCACCGTAAAAGAGCGCATCATCTAGCATGGTATTGGTCCAATTGAACCATGGTTTATGTTTAATTTGAAAACGACCTAACGATAAAAATGCTAAAAACCCCAGTAAATACATTAAGCCATACCAATGAACGCCGAAATTGTCTGTGATATGTAATGCAATGGGGTCAAATTGTGGGTGAGTTAACATGAGGTTTAGTTTGAAAGAAATAGTGTGATAATTTTACTGGATTAATTTATAACTACACTATATATTCTTCATAAATATATTCTTTAAAAAAATGACAATAATAAAGTATATGGAAAACACCAATAACTTAAGTTTCTTAGTCCCGCTGTTTAAGACACTTTTCGACCATTCTTTAGACAATGTAGCGGTTTACGATATAGAAGCTAAGATTGTCTATTACAACTCCATGCTGATTGATGTGCTGAATCCTAGCAAGGATTTGATTGATAATTTTGCCATTCTAAGTGAGCATGCTTCATTTTCACCTTATTTAAAAGCATTAAACAACACCATTCTAACGGGTGAATCTTCATCAATCTTACTCCATATGCAATTGTCTGAATTAAAGCGTGCGAATCATGATTTGGTTCACTTTTCCGCCATTAAAAATGATGCAGGCAATGTTATTGGCGTTTTGGCAGTTGGACGCGATTTGGATTTTTATCAGCAACAGCAGCATGAAGAAGTCAAAAAGCGAGAGTATTACTTGCGCGCGCTATTAGATACTTTTCCCTTTATGGTGTGGATGAAAGATAAAGACAGTCGATTTCTTGCCTGTAACGTTGCTTTTGCTAAGGTGGCAAAACAGCTTTCTGTGCATGATCTTGAGGGTAAAACAGATTATGACTATTTTGAAGCTGCTGCAGCTGCTAGTTATATTGAAGGCGACCAGCAGGTTATGCAGAGTGGTCTGAGTTTAACTGCTGTTGAACCAATCGTAAAGAGTGATGGCGAAACCCATTGGGCAGAAACCTTTAAATCTGCCGTAGTTGTGAATAACGAAGTGATTGGCACAGTCGGTTTTGCCCGAGATGTGACTAAAGAGCAATATCTATATGCGGAAATCGCCAAGCGTCAACAAGATTATATGACCTTGGTAAATAATTTGCCGATTATTATTGTGCGTTACGATCTTGAGTGTAAGCGAATATTCATTAGCACTTACTCTAAGGATGAATACGATGTGCTGACGAAAAGTGCAATGTTAAAAACGCCAGAGCAAGTGTGGAGTCCGTACGTTTTGAACATGACAGGTCGTGAGTTCATGCTGAAACTAAAAAAAGTGATGCAAACACAAAAAGAGCAGTCATTCGAATTGCATAGCAGAGATGCCGATACAGTTTTGGTGCACCAAGTAAAACTGATTCCAGAGTACGACGAAAATCGCAATGTTACGGGTGCGCTGACGATCGCTACAGATATTACTGAGAATGCTGAATATAGGCAGACCATTGAACATTTAGCTTTTCATGATGCGCTAACCGACTTACCTAACCGCAGACTTTTCAACCAGGAGCTAAATAAAGCGTTAGCGCGTGCAGATCTGAATCACACCGTGTTTGCGGTGTTTATTAT
This sequence comes from Methylophilaceae bacterium, assembly GCA_031399315.1. Classification (GTDB taxonomy): domain Bacteria; phylum Pseudomonadota; class Gammaproteobacteria; order Burkholderiales; family Methylophilaceae; genus Methylotenera_A. The sequence continues at coordinate 5,614 of JANNOS010000057.1, forward strand.
GGATTTGGATCACTTTAAAACAATTAATGACACTATGGGGCATGCCATAGGAGATAAATTGCTGATTGCGGTGGCTGATCGTATTAAACATAATGCTGATGCCAACTATTTATTTGCGCGTATGGGTGGCGATGAGTTTGCCATACTGATTCATGACTATGAAAATGCCGAAGATCTTATTTCTAAATCTTCAAGCCTATTAAAACAAATTGTTCAGCCCTACGAGATAGATGGTGCGGGTTATTTTGTATCTGCCAGCATTGGCGTGGCTTGTTATCCCAAAGATAGTCGTGATGTTGATGACTTAATTAAATATGCAGACTCAGCCATGTACTCGGCCAAACAAAAGGGTAGAAATAATTTTCAATTGTACTCTCCAGTATTAACTGAGGGTATGCGATACCATTTGGAGATTGAGACAGCACTGCGCTACGCACTGGTTAATGATGAGCTTTATCTTGAGTTTCAGCCAATTTTTGAAATCAAGACTAAGCGATTTATTGGCGTTGAAGCCTTATGCCGTTGGAATAGTTCTTCGTTAGGACAAGTTTCTCCCGCGTCTTTTATTCAAGTGGCTGAAGAGTCTGGACTCATTGTTGACATAGGGCAATGGGTGATAAAACAGGCTTTTATTGCTGCAAAGATGATTAACGATGCAAGCTCTGAAGTACTTTCAGTTTCTGTTAATCTTTCATCTAGACAGTTTGTGGACATTGACTTATTGGAAAGAATCAAGCGCCTGTTAATTGAAACAAAATGCGACCCCTCTTGGATTAAGTTTGAAATTACAGAAGGCTTACTCTTACAAGATGTCCATGAGGTGCATGAGATGCTGAATGCATTTGATAAGCTTGGGATTGAAATATCGATTGACGATTTCGGTACAGGCTATTCAGCGCTGGCTTATTTGAATAAATTTCCAATTCATCAGGTAAAAATCGACCGTTCCTTTGTTAATGAAATAACGATTAACCGCAATCATGCATTGTTAGTAAAAGCCATTATCGCGATGGTAGATAGCTTAGGCAAAGAATTGGTGGCAGAGGGAGTAGAAACCAGTGAGCAGGCAGATTTGCTAGAGAGCTATGGTTGCAAATACGCGCAGGGCTTTTTGATCAGCAAATCGGTGGCTTTGGATAAATTTATGAGTATGCTAAAAAAATAGCCATTTAATCTGCTCTAATCCGGGCTTCTGGTTTAAAATTACGTTTTTAAATGTAACCATAGGCTGCTATGCCGACATATCGATCTCGCACCACCACCCACGGCCGCAACATGGCAGGCGCCCGTGCATTGTGGCGCGCCACAGGAATGAAAGATGGCGATTTTGATAAACCCATCATCGCAATTTCAAATTCTTTTACACAGTTTGTGCCAGGCCACGTGCATTTAAAAGACCTTGGTCAATTAGTTGCGCGTGAAATTGAGCGTGCAGGCGGCGTGGCCAAAGAATTTAATACCATCGCTGTAGATGACGGTATCGCCATGGGTCACGGCGGCATGTTATATAGCTTGCCAAGCCGAGATTTAATTGCCGATAGCGTTGAATATATGGTGAATGCACACTGTGCCGACGCACTTGTGTGCATATCAAATTGCGACAAAATCACCCCAGGTATGCTCATGGCAGCACTACGCTTGAATATCCCCGTGGTATTTGTATCTGGCGGGCCGATGGAAGCTGGTAAAGTGAACTGGCAAGGTACAGAACATAAGCTAGATTTAGTAGATGCGATGGTGGCAGCGGCTGATAGCAAGGTGTCTGATGCTGAGTCTGATGCGATTGAACGCTCTGCTTGCCCAACGTGCGGTTCATGTTCTGGCATGTTTACTGCGAACTCAATGAACTGTTTGACCGAGGCATTGGGTTTGAGCTTGCCTGGTAACGGCTCTACACTTGCTACACATGGCGCACGTAAACAATTATTCCTACAAGCTGGTCGCTTGATTGTTGAGCTAGCAAAACGTCATTACGAGCAAGATGATTACTCAGTATTGCCGCGTAGCATTGCCAATATGCAAGCGTTTGAAAACGCAATGGCACTTGATGTGTCTATGGGCGGTTCAACCAACACGGTATTGCATTTATTAGCCGCCGCACATGAAGCTGGTTTAGATTTTACGATGAGTGATATTGATCGTATTTCTCGCAAAGTGCCGTGTTTAAGCAAGGTAGCACCTGCTACTGCTAAATATCATATGGAAGACGTGCACCGCGCTGGCGGCGTAATGGGTATTTTGGGTGAATTGGATCGCGCTGGGGTCATCCATCGCGACACGCCAACCGTTCATAGTAAAACGATGGGTGATGCGCTGGACAAGTGGGACATTAAAGTGACCAAAGATGAAGAAGTGCTGAAATTTTACCGTGCAGCGCCAGGTGGAATTTCAACGACCATTGCGTTTAGTCAAAGTATGCTTTACCCAACCTTAGATGATGACCGTGCAGAAGGTTGCATACGTGACAAAGCGCATGCTTATTCGTTAGATGGCGGTTTGGCGGTGTTGTATGGCAATATTGCATTGGACGGTTGCATTGTTAAAACTGCAGGAGTAGACGACAGTATTCTCAAGTTTACTGGCCGTGCGCGTATATTTGAATCTCAGGACGCTACAGTTGAAGCAATACTTGCCGATAAAATAGTTGCAGGCGATGTGGTCGTGATTCGTTATGAAGGCCCGCGTGGTGGGCCAGGCATGCAAGAGATGCTGTATCCGACTTCATATCTGAAATCTAAAGACCTTGGCAAGGTATGTGCTTTATTGACTGATGGTAGGTTCTCGGGCGGCACGTCTGGTTTAAGTATTGGCCATGCCTCGCCTGAGGCGGCAGAAGGCGGCGCGATTGGTTTGGTAGAAGAGGGTGATACTATAGAAATTGATATTCCAAATCGCACTATACATTTGGCAGTTTCTGATGCCGAAATGTCAGCAAGACGCACTAAAATGGACGCAAAAGGCAAAAATGCATGGAAACCAGTGCAACGTGAGCGTTATGTTTCGCCTGCTTTGCGCGCTTATGCTGCAATGAGCACCAGTGCTGCATTTGGCGCGATACGTGATGTCTCTCAAATAGAGAAATAAGAAAGATGAAAAGTTTTAATTGTAAATATTTTGTAGAAGTAAACACGAATGACACTAATGGATAACAAGCAAGCGGATAACAAACAAGTGGATGAACAAACAAACACTACCGCACCAATTACGCTAAAGTCTGCAGAGGGCGAGTTTAGTCATGATATTCTTTTTATTAAAGAAGAGAATGGCCTAGACTTTATCGAAATTGACAATCACTTTGCAACTGCAAAATTAGCACTGCAAGGTGGCCATTTAATGAGCTGGCAGCCAAAACACACGACGGAACCTGTGTTGTGGATGTCGGATAAGTCGCGTTTTGAGGTGGGTCGTTCAATCCGTGGCGGCATTCCTATTTGTTGGCCATGGTTTGGCGCGCACCCTACAGATAGTAGCTTGTGTATGCATGGGTTTGCCCGCGTGACTCCATTTACATTGATTGATGTTGGATTAATGAAAAATGGTTATACCCGTGTGATTTTACAGATGCAGCAAACTGAAAATGCGCAACGTCAGCTTTCATATCCATATACGGTGATGATGACGATAGAAATTGGCAAGACACTATCGATGAAACTGTCTACTACTAATCGGGCTAGACAGCCATTTTTTATGGGCGAAGCATTTCACACCTATTTCAATATTGGTGATATCGAAAAAACCAGCATTACAGGCCTTGATGAGACAGAGTATGCTGATAAATTGCTAGATTATTGGCGCGATACACAAGAGGGCCCTATCCATTTTAATCAAGAGTTTGATCGTGTTTACGTGAGCACACTTAAGCCTGTGACTATTCACGACACGATGTTAAACCGTACGATTACGATCAATAAAACGGGTAGTGGTAGCACGGTAGTGTGGACGCCATGGAAGAAGAAAGCCCATGAAATCGCAGATATGCCTAAAGATGATAGTTGGCGCAAGATGGTTTGTGTTGAAACGGCCAATGCCATGGAAAACTTGGTGATGATTAACCCTGGTTATACTCATGTGCTGTCGGTGGAATATGTAGTGACAGAATTAGTATGACAGCGCTACGAGTAACAAAATTATAAGCATGGCAAGTTTGCTTACTAAAAATAAGCTTGCATCCGAAACCAGCCCCTACTTACTACAACACGCTGAAAACCCCGTTGAATGGTATCCATGGGGTGAGCAAGCGCTTACTTTAGCGCGCGAATTAGATAAACCAATACTCCTTTCAATCGGTTACTCGGCTTGCCATTGGTGTCATGTCATGGCGCATGAATCATTCGAAGATCCAGTAGTCGCGGCAATCATGAATGCACACTTTATCAATATCAAAGTCGATCGCGAAGAGCGGCCGGATATTGACCAAATTTATCAAACAGCACACAGTATGATGTCTAACCGCAGTGGGGGCTGGCCGCTTACGGTTTTCTTAACGCCGAATCAAGAACCATATTTTACAGGTACTTATTTCCCTAAAACGCCGCGATACCAATTGCCAGGTTTTGCTGATTTAATTCCGCGCGTGGCGCAGTTTTATCATGAGCGAAAAGTTGATTTGAGTGTGCAAAATAGTCAATTATCTGATGCCCTTAAACGTAGCATTCCTTTGCCTAGCAGCACATTAAGCGCTTCAGAAAGCACTTTGAAGTTAGCGTTTCAATCATTAGAAAGCAGCTTTGATTTCGAACATGGTGGTTTTGGCTCAGCCCCAAAATTTCCTAATCCAGCCGATATTACTTTGCTACTTCATCAAGCCCGTGCTGGCAATAGCCGCGCAGAAGCGATGGCTTTGCAGATGTTGTCCGCCATGGCGAATGGCGGAATTTACGACCAGTTAGGTGGTGGATTTTGTCGCTATTCTGTTGACGAGCGCTGGAATATTCCGCACTTTGAGAAAATGCTCTACGACAATGGCCAACTGTTATTTTTGTATTGTGATGGCTGGCAGACAAGTAAAAATGCGCGTTATCAGCAAGTTGTAGAAGAAACGGCGATCTGGTTGCAGCGTGAAATGCACGATAAAAATGGAGCGTTTTATTCCTCGCTAGATGCAGACTCGCTCGATGCGCATGGTCATAGCGAAGAAGGTGCATTTTATGTGTGGCAACTAACAGAAGTGAAGACGCTTTTGACTGCAGAAGAGTTTAATCTAGCTAGCCAATGTTTCGGTTTTGATCGCGCAGCTAATTTTGAAGATCCGCATTCAAATACAGCAGCCTGGCACCCTTATTTGGTGCGCCCTCCAGAGCGTGATGAAATTGAGCTTTTAATGAGTGCGCAAACTAAATTATTCAATGCGCGTGCAAAACGCACACGACTAGGGCGCGACGACAAGATTTTAACAAGTTGGAATGCGCTTGCGATCAAAGGGTTAGCGCGCGCTGGACGTGTATTTAATCGACCAGTTTGGGTTGCGCTAGCGCTAGCATCCGTAGATTTTATTCGTAACAATTTATGGCAAAACGAACAATTACTTGCGACATGTAAAGATGACGGCAGCGGTAATTACAAAGCACATTTAAATGCTTATTTAGATGACTATGCATTTTTATTAGACGCTTTAATTGAATGTTTACAAGCTAATTACCGCGCTTGTGATTTAGCTTTTGCGGAAGATTTAGCCGAAGCATTGCTAGAAAATTTTGAGGCAGAAGATGGCGGTTTTTACTTTACCAGCCACACGCATGAAACTTTAATTCATCGTCCTAAGCAAGGTTATGATAATGCTACGCCTAATGGTAATGGCATTGCCGCTGTGGCATTGCAAAAGTTAGGGCATATTTTGGGTGAGGTGCGTTATTTACAAAGCGCAGAACGTGCACTAAAAGCATTTGATGTGAGTATGGCTAAGAATCCAGCGGCATGTGCAAGTTTGTGTCATGCGTTAAGTGAGTTTTTAGCACCGCCAACCATGATCATTATAAGGGGCGCGGCTGACAGTATGGCAAGCTGGCGCGAGGCAATTAATCAAAAATACTTCCCACATCATCTTATCTTCTATCTAGATGAAACAATCAACGATTTACCTCAAGTTTTGCAAAGAAAAGTCGATACAGAAGTCAACGCTTGGGTTTGTAAAGGCGTTGTATGTTCACAGGGTATTGGTAATCTGCAACACCTATTACAGGTTTTGTGATTTAGACGTAAGTTGGCTATTGTGCATTTTAAAATTATAGGTATGATGCCGAATGCAATAATAAATGCACAAAGTTGCAGGTTTTACAAGAATTCTTTTTATAAAAGAATTCTTTTTATAAAAGAATTCAAGGAGATAGCATGAAATTTTTATTATCATTAATCGCGGCAGCAACCATGGTATTTAGTGGCGTTGCTTCTGCAAATCAAGCGTTGGCACAAAAAAGTGGTTGCTTGGCCTGTCATGGCGTAGATAAAAAAGTATTAGGCCCAGGCTTTAAAGATGTAGCAGCTAAATACAAAGGCGACAAAAGTGCCGAAGGTAAATTAGTGGCTAAAGTTAAAGCAGGTGGTAGCGGCGTTTGGGGTCCGATGCCTATGCCCGCTAATAGTCCACAAGTGAAAGATGAAGATATCAAATCGATCGTTCAGTGGATTTTGTCACTTTAGGTTTTTAATCAGAATTTTATTATTGGAGTTTTGTCACTAGAGTTTAAGTGATATAAATAAAAAAGCCAGCATCAAGCTGGCTTTTTTATTGGCTGAGATTTGTAAATTATTGGCGGTTCATTCTGCTGTGCCTAATAGAGTAAACAAAATAAAACACGACGCCTATCACAATCCACCAACCAAAGCGTTGCCAAGTAGAAGCGGGTAAGAAACCCATGAGTGCGCCGCATGACAATATGCCAAGCACCGGAATGACGGGGTTCCACGGATTTTTGAAAGGGCGCGGTAAGTTTGGCTGACGGATACGCAACACAATGACGCCAACGCATACCATGACAAATGCAGCCAACGTGCCAATATTGACGGTTTCTGCCAACTCACCCAGCGGAAAAAACCCTGCCACTAATGAAACCACAAAGCCGCACATTAAAATAATGCGTGTTGGTGTTTGACGATCTGGGTTGATTTTAGAAAAAACAGGTGAAATTAAACCATCATGGCTCATGGCAAATAAAATACGCGTTAGGCCGTAGAGCAATACCAGCAACACAGTGATTAGACCTGCTAATACGCCTGTCGCAACTAAAGTAGATGCCCAAGTGTAACCAAGTTTGGTGAGCGCATAAGCCACTGGAGAAGCCGTATTCAGCTCGGTATAAGGCACGATGCCAGTGAGCAAGCCAGATACGATGATATAAACCACAGTGCAAAATGCCAGCGAAGCCAGCAAGCCGATAGGCAAATCACGTTGCGGATTTTTGCATTCTTCAGCGGCGGTAGAAACCGCATCAAAGCCAAAGTACGCAAAAAATACTAAAGATGCACCAGCTAACACGCCAATATTCTTGCCAGTGTCTAGAGTCTCAAACCAGCCAAATGGCATAAATGGCTGCCAGTTATCGGCATTTACATGGCCTACAGCCAGTGCAATAAAAATGGCGATAGTACATAATTTAATCACTACGATGATATTGTTTACGTGCGCACTTTCTCTAACCCCAACAGCCAACAAAATAGTGAGTACCCAGATAATAGTAAAAGCCGGCAGGTTAATGCTGCCACCTAACATTGGCGCTTTTGTGAGGGCTTCGGGTAAGTAAATATTAAAATTTGCTAGTGTGGTGATGAAGTAACCAGACCAGCCATTAGCCACGGCGGCGGCGCCCACGCCATATTCTAGCAATAAAATCCAACCCATTAACCAGGCAATAAACTCACCAAACGCCACGTAACTATAGCCATAAGCGCTGCCAGAGCCGCCAATTGAGGCTGCTAGCTCAGCATAGGCCAGCGCCGCAAAGCCTGAGGCAACACCTGCGAAAATAAACGAGAGCACCACCGCAGGGCCAGATTGCGTAGCCGCTGCAAGGCCAGTAAGCACGAATATCCCTGTGCCAATGGCACAACCAATGCCAAGTAGGGCTAAATCGAAAGCAGTGAGGCATTTTTTTAAACCCGTAGTACCGTGCGCGATAACGGGTTTTGTGCGCAAAAGTTTAGTTAGCATGTTTATATCCCTTTGTAATCTCGCTTTTGCACTAGTTTACAACAAATTGTAAGTTTGTAACGCTATGCGTTTATAGCCAATTTTTATCAATTAAAAAACCAGTGTAAAGTTTAGCTTCTGCGCTGCCGTTTTCAGGTTTCCAATCATAACGCCATTTAACTATTGGTGGCATCGACATGAGGATAGATTCAGTGCGTCCATTAGATTGTAAGCCAAACAATGTGCCACGGTCGAATACTAAATTAAATTCCACATAACGCCCGCGGCGATAAGCTTGAAAATCGCGTTCACGCTCAGTGTAAGGTTTGTCTTTACGGCGCTGTAAAATTGGTAAATAAGATTGTAAAAAGCTATCACCCACCGCGCGTTGTAGTGCAAAACTTTGCTCAAAGCCCAGCTCGTTAAAATCATCAAAGAAAATGCCACCGATGCCACGCGGTTCTTTGCGATGTTTTAGGTAAAAATATTCGTCACATTGCTTTTTAAATTTTGGGTAATAAGTGGGGTTAAAGCCATCTAGCGCGGTTTTATTGGTACGGTGAAAGTGTTCGCAGTCTTCCTCAAAGCCGTAATAAGGCGTTAAATCCATGCCCCCGCCGAACCACCAAATTGGCGTTTCATTTTCTTTCTCCGCTACAAAAAAACGAACGTTCATGTGTACAGTGGGTACATATGGGTTGCGCGGATGCAATACGAGAGATACTCCCATCGCCTCCCAGCTACGACCCGCTGCTTCAGGGTGTGCGATTGTGGCGGCAGGCGGCAGCTTGTTGCCTAAAACATGTGAGAATCCAACGCCGGCGCGTTCAAAAACATGACCATCTTCTAGAATGCAGCTATTTCCGCCACCACCTTCGGGGCGTTGCCAGCTATCTTGCATAAAGTTTTTGCCGTCAACCAGCTCCAAAGCCCCAATAATTTTGGTTTGTAAGCTTTGCAGATAAGTTAAAACGGCTTGTGTGTTCAAAGCTGATTTAACCATATTACTAGCCTTTAATGGCTCGAAAGCCAATATCAGTGCGGTATTGAGCACAGTTAAATTGAATCTCACCGACTATTTTATAGGCTTGTTGTTGCGCAAACTTTACCGTTTCGCCAAGTGCTGTTACACATAAAACCCGCCCGCCGTTAGTTAATACTTTCCCATCAATTAACTTAGTTCCTGCATGAAAGACTTGTGCATCTTCTAGGTTTTTAGGTAAGCCAGTAATTTCATCATTTAATCTTGGTGATTCAGGATAGTTTGCGCTTGCCATCACCACGCCCAGCGCGGTACGTCTATCCCATTCGGCCTCGGCTAAATTAAGTGTGCCATTTACGGCATGTTCTGCCAGCGCGACAAAATCACTCTTTAATCGCAACATAATCGGTTGTGTTTCGGGGTCGCCCATGCGGCAATTAAACTCTAAGGTTTTAATGCTACCATTGGGTGAAATCATCAATCCAGCGTACAGAAAGCCCGTATAAGGAATGCCATCTTTCGCCATGCCCTCAACTGTTGGGCGAATCACTTCGCGTAAGGCGCGCGCATGAATTTCTGGTGTAACGACAGGTGCAGGCGAATACGCGCCCATGCCACCAGTATTCGGGCCTTGGTCGCCATCTAGTAAGCGTTTATGGTCTTGGCTGGTGGCGAGTGTCAATATATTTTTGCCGTCCACCATCACAATAAAACTGGCTTCTTCGCCTGTTAAAAATTCTTCAATCACCACGCGCGCACCAGCATCTCCCAGTTTATTGTCGGAGAGCATGGCATCAACCGCAGCATGCGCTTCATCAAGCGATATCGCAACCACCACGCCTTTGCCTGCGGCTAAGCCATCGGCTTTAATCACAATCGGCGCACCTTGCTGGTTGATGTAATCATGCGCCAATTTGGCATCGGTAAAGGTTGCATAAGTGGCGGTCGGGATGTTGTGTCGCACCATAAATGCTTTGGCGAAGTCTTTGCTAGACTCCAGTTGCGCCGCTGCTTTGGTTGGGCCAAAAATCTTTAAACCTGCTGCACGAAACGCATCGACTACACCTTGGCTGAGCGGCGCTTCTGGGCCCACTATGGTAAGTTGAATTTGTTCTTTTAAGGCAAATGCTAATAAATCTGGCACGCTAGAAATCGGCACGTTCATCATATCTGGGTTTGTGGCTGTGCCCGCATTGCCTGGTGCAACATAGACGCGGCTGACTTCTTTATTTTGGGTAATTTTCCATGCAATTGCATGTTCACGACCACCGCTGCCAATCACTAGAATTTTCATTTATTTACTTCTTTTTTGGTTTTAATATCAGCCGTAAATCCAATCGGATGTTTTTCAGGCTTTGGTGATTCCATTAAGCTGCGGATGGCATCAAACACCACTTTAAATTGGTCGTCATAGCGATCTTCAAGCGCGTCTAGCCTGTGTGTTAAATCTTTATGTTCGGCAATAAGTTGGCGTAACTTAACAAAAGTGCGCATGATTTCAATGTTCACATTGATAGCGCGCTCGCTATTGAGTACGCTAGAAAGCATGGCAACGCCTTGCTCGGTAAAGGCGTAGGGCGCGGTTCTTGTGCCGCCATAATTAGTTTTATTTAAACTTGAAGTCACAATTTGTGACTTCAAGTTTGCCCATTCGTCCGTGTTAAGTTGAAACATAAAGTCACTTGGAAATCGAAATAAATTACGTTTTACTGACTGCATTAATACCTTTGGAATAACGCCATAAAGCAAGGCTAAATCAGTAGATAGCATCACGCGATGCTTGCGTATTACCTGAATAGTTGGCTTTATTTCGATGAGGTTCGTCATTCTAGTGCCTAAAGTGGCGAATGCCAGTGACTACCATCGCAAGTCTGCGCTCATCGGCTGCCGCAATCACTTCTTCATCGCGCATGCTACCGCCTGGGTGAATGACGCAAGAAGCACCTGCATCTGCCAGCACATCGACACCGTCACGGAAAGGAAAGAATGCATCTGAAGCGACAACTGAATCTAGCAAGCTTAAACCCGCATTTTGTGCTTTAATCGCGGCAATTTTGGTGCTATCTACGCGGCTCATTTGACCCGCGCCTACGCCAAGCGTCATGCCGTTGCCGCAGAACACGATGGCGTTTGATTTTACATATTTCGCCACATTCCATGCGAATAATAAATCCGCCATTTGTTGTGGTGTGGGTTGTTTTTTTGTGACGATTTTTAAATCAGAAGCCGTAATTTCGTGATTATCCGCTGTTTGAATCAACAGGCCAGAACCTACACGTTTCGTGTCGTGCGAGTTGCGCCCTTGCTGCCATGGGGTTAATTCGAGTGCTGTGTCGCCACCTGTTGGTAGTGCAATCTTTAACACACGTACATTGGCTTTTGCTTTAAGTAAGTTAAGCGCATCGTTGGTGAAGTCTGGTGCTATCAGCACTTCCATAAACTGCTTAGAAACCGCTTCAGCAGCATTTAAATCAACGGTGGTATTAAATGCAATAATGCCGCCAAAAGCAGAAGTTGGATCAGTTTGAAACGCTTTACTATAGGCTTCAAGCGCATCTTTACCTAACGCTACACCACATGGATTAGCGTGTTTTACAATCACACAAGCAGCGGCAGCACCTAATGTGCTGGAGTTTGTAGGGCTGTTGAAGCTTTTTACGGTTTCCCAAGCGGCATCGGCATCGGCGATATTGTTATAGCTTAATTCTTTGCCTTGTAATTGTTGCGCGCTAACCAGCGAGCCAGGCGCAGGATACAGGTCGCGATAAAATGCAGCCTGTTGATGCGGGTTTTCGCCATAACGCAAATCTTGCACTTTCACAAAGCGGCCATTGGTTTGATCGGGGAAGGAGTTGCGTGAACCATCGGCATTGAAGCTTGATAAGTAGTCGCTAATCGCGCCATCGTAATTGCTAATGCGATTAAATGCAGCGACCGAAAGCTTAAAAAGTGATGCTCTGGAAGCCGCGCCGTTATTGGTCTGCAGCTCGGTTAAAAAATCGCCATATTGACTGGCATCAGTCAATACCGCGACATGTTGCCAATTTTTTGCGGCACTACGCACCATGGCTGGGCCGCCAATGTCTATATTTTCAATCGCATCTTCTAGTGTGCAGTCGGCTTTAGCAACAGTGGCTTCAAACGGGTAAAGGTTAACCACCAGTAAATCAATATTAGGAATATCATGCGCTTGCATGGTGGATACATGCTCTGGTAAATCGCGTCTACCCAGCAAGCCGCCATGTACTTTGGGGTGCAATGTTTTCACGCGGCCATCAAGCATCTCTGGGAAACCTGTGTAATCACCGACTTCAATCACGGGGATATTGTTGTCGCGGAAGAGTTTTGCGGTGCCGCCTGTGGAGAGGATTTCAATCCCAAATGCATTTAAAGAATTGGCAAATTCGATAATGCCAGTTTTGTCCGAAACACTGATGAGTGCACGTTTAATGGTAGCCATGTATTAAAAATCTTAAAAAGGTGGATTAATCGAGATTGTATTGCGCCATTTTTTTTCGCAGCGTATTGCGGTTTAAACCTAATATTTCAGCCGCTTTGCTTTGGTTGCCGCCAACTGAGTGCAAAATATACTCCAGCATGGGTTTTTCTATGCAACCCAGCACCATGTCATAAATCGCATGCGGCGGCTGACCGTCTAAATGGGTAAAGTATTCTTCTAGAGAATCTTTAACCGCATCAGAAAGTTTGCAAATATTGGACATAATGGTATTTTTTAGGCAGCTAACGCTTGAGTTTGGGTGCCATATTGATTTACTGCATGTTGATCTTCTGTATCAACATAAACTAAACGTTCGTTTTTATGTTTTAGCTCGGCAAAAAAATCGTTAATGGAGGCTTGTTGCAAATCGATTGTGTCCAACGTGTTCATGTTGTGGCGAAAGCTCGCGCTGCCAGCCAAGCCTTTGGTGTACCAAGAAATATGCTTACGCGCCACGCGCATGCCCGCAATGTCGCCATAAAAACCGTATAAATCGTTGATATGTTCTAACATCACCGTATGAATTTCTTCCACTGTCGGTGGTAATAGGTGTGTGCCAGTTTTTAGGAAATGTTCAATCTCGCGAAAAATCCATGGCCTGCCTTGCGCAGCGCGACCAATCATCACGGCATCAGCGCCCGTGTAATCCAACACAAATTTTGCCTTTTCTGGTGTAGTAATGTCGCCATTCGCTATCAAAGGAATTTGAATTGCTTGCTTAACAGCGGCAATCGTATCGTATTCCGCATCACCCAAATAAGCACAAGCGCGGGTGCGGCCGTGCATGGCGAGCGCTTGCACACCGATGTCTTCGGCCAATTTCGCAATCATTACAGCGTTGCGATTATTTTTATCCCAACCAGTGCGAATTTTAAGCGTCACAGGCACGTTAACTGCACCTACAACGGCTTTTAAAATTTGCGAAACTAAGGGTTCGTCTTTAAGTAATGCAGAACCTGCCATTACATTACAAATCTTTTTGGCGGGGCAACCCATGTTGATATCGATAATTTGCGCGCCATTATCGACATTGTATTTGGCCGCTTCTGCCATCATTTTTGGGTCAGCGCCCGCAATTTGTACAGAAATTGGGCTGACTTCACCTTCGTGATTAGCGCGACGGCGTGTTTTTTCGCTGCCGTATAGTAAAGAATTTGAAGTCACCATCTCACTAACCGCCAAGCCTGCGCCCATTTTTTTGCAAAGTTGACGGAAAGGCCTATCAGTGACGCCAGCCATAGGGGCGACGACCAAATTGTTTTTCAGAATATGACTGCCAATTTGCATGAAAACAAGCCAAGCGGGAAAGCTGCTTATTTTATACGCAATTGCGCGTCTAGGGAACTCAAATTAGTGGTTTGTTTGAATGTAAGATTAAGTTTTTTTGGACACGAGCAGCTTTGCAAGGAATGGGCTATTTTCTGCGCATATTAATATGTGATTTGATGAGTTCTGTGGCTTGAAAGCGGAATCTAGTGCCATCTATATCTTTTACCCACATATGTAGTAAGCCACTAAAAAACAGGTGCGTATCCAGTGCTAGCGCGCGCGGGGTATGTGAGCCTGCTATTAGTTTTTGAACTTCGGCACGTTCGTAAGCTTTTTGAATTTTTTCTGTAATGTTTGAGCAATTACCTAAGATTTGTTGCAACACAGTGGCAAACTCGTCTACATATTCACATTTAATCATCATGATTTCATAAATCTGACGCATTTCAATGTTTTCATTCAATTCATGAATAGTATCGCACAAGCTATTTTCAATTTGGGTGAGGGGGTCTTCCTTGCTTTGTGTCGCTAAAGTGTCATCCATGCGGTCGATAAGCGGTAAAAATACGCGGTCACGAATGGCATGGAAAATTTCAGTTTTATTTTTGAAATGCCAGTAAACGGCGCCACGCGTTACCTCTGCTTGTGTTGCGATATGCTCTAAGGTTGAGCGACTGACGCCACGTGCTAAAAAAACTTCACGTGCGGCATCAATAATGCGCTGGCGCGTGAGTTCAGCATCTTCTTTAGTTTTTCTTACCATTGGTTAGGTCTCGCTGTATTGAATATTGCTACGTTAAATATTTTTTGTATATTTTTACACAAATTTGTTTACATACATTCGTGATTGTATATAATATACATACAATCACGAATGTAAGCAAGTACTTTATATGCGAACTAGCTTACATTAAGTGCGCATAAAGCGTTGCAAGATTATCAAGTTAGCTAATAAATAAAGTGTTAAGTAGCATCTAAATTATCATGATTCTAATATACATGGCCTAGTTAAGAACCCAGTTAAAAACGTGGAGTAATGCATGGAAATCAAGTCAATCAAACAATATCAACATAAAAATACTGTATATGCTGCCGTTATTTTGGTGGCGCTTATCACAAGCCTAGCCGTTACTGGGTGTGGTAAAAAAGCAGATGCACAAGCAGGTGGTGGAATGCCAGCAATGCCTGTGAGCGTGATTACATTAGAGGCGACTACTGTGCCGATTAGCGCAGAAGCGGTGGCACAAACAGAAGGTGCGAAAGAAGTTGAGATTCGCCCACGTGTTGGTGGCATTTTGCTAAAAAAATTGTTTGAAGAAGGCGCGCCAATTAAGGCTGGCCAAGCCATGTTTTTAATTGACCCTGTGCCATTTCAGATTGCATTATCCAATGCAAAAGCACAGTTAGCGCAACAGCAATCTCGCGTGGATCAAACACAGCGCGAGGCGCAACGTTTACAAGGCTTATTGGCGACACAGTCTATTAGTCAGCGCGAGGCAGACAATGCGGCTTCAGATAACTCACTAGCTAAAGCAGGTTTAGCTCAATATGAAGCCAGCGTGCGCGAAGCTCAACTTAATCTATCTTATACCACTGTCACTTCGCCATTGGCTGGCATAGCAGGACGTTTTGAGTTTTCTGAGGGTGCATTAGTCAGTCCGAATACAAGCTTACTTACCACAGTCAGTCAAATCAGCCCAATTTGGGTGAGGTTCAGTTTGTCTGATTCTGAGGTTGCAACATTGGGCGGACGTTTAACTGAAACTAATGTGAAAAAAGTAACTTTGTTATTGCCTGATGGCACAGAATATAAACAATCAGGAAAATTAAACTTTGCAGCAAGCCAGATTGATCCAGCGCTTGGCACTCAACAATTGCGTGCTACTTTTGAAAATGACGACCACACATTGCTGCCAGGCCAATTTGTGCGTGCTCGTATCACAACGGGTACACGTGAAGGCGTATTTTTAGTTCCTCAAACTTCTGTATTAACTGGGGATCAAGGTAAATTTGTGTACGTGGCAGACAAAGATAAAGAAGGTAAAACATTCGCTAGCGTTCGTCCAATTCAAGAAGGTGGATGGCAAGGCACCAATTGGGTTATTTTAAGTGGCTTAAAAACTGGCGATCAAGTGATTATAGACAACTTGATTAAGGTTCGCCCAGGTGCGCCAGTCGCACCACATCCAGCAGAAGCGCCAGCATCAGCTCCTGAGGCAGAAACTTCTGCCTCAGCAACTAGCAAACAAGCAACTAAATAAGCTAAGGATAAGAGATTATGACCAAGTTCTTTATCACAAGGCCTATTTTTGCCTCTGTATTGTCAATCATTATTGTATTGGCGGGTTTAGCCGCGGCATTTAAGTTGCCTATTGCGCAGTATCCGCAAATTGCGCCACCTACAGTGACCATTACCGCTAACTACCCAGGTGCGAGCGCTGAAACACTTTCAAAAACGGTCGCTGCACCTATTGAGGAACAGTTAAGTGGTGTGGATAACCTGCTTTACTTCAACTCAAGTGCTGACTCAAGCGGCACGCTAGTGATTACAGCAACTTTTGAAGTAGGTACGGACGCAGACCAAGCGACCTTTAACGTAAGTAATCGTGTGAATATTGCTACGCCTAGATTACCAGATGAAGTGCGCCGTAACGGTTTAGTGGTGCAGAAAAGATCTAACGACATTTTGTTAGTGGTCATGCTTACTTCAAAAGATAAAAAACAAGATCGCTTATTTTTAAGTAACTACACCACACTCAATTTATTAGATGAAATTAAACGCGTAAAAGGCGTAGGAGACGCGCTAATATTCGGTGGTCAAGATTATGCAATGCGCGTTTGGTTACGCCCAGATCGTATGGCGCAACTAGGGGTGAGCACTAGCGATATTGCTGCTGCGATTAATGCACAAAATAACCAATATGCAGCAGGTAAAATCGGTCAAGAACCTGCACCATCAGATCAAAAATTAGTCTATACCGTGATTGCGAAAGGTCGTTTAGCTGACCCAGCACAGTTCGGTAACATTATCATCAAGGCAGATGGCCCACGTGGTGTATTGTATTTGAAAGACGTTGCACGTGTTGAGCTTGGTGCACAAAGTTACAATGTGACTTCAGCGCTTAATGGCCAGCCAGGTGTGGCGATGCCTATATTCTTGCAGACTGGTGCGAATGCATTGGAAACTGCAAAAGGTATCAAAGATAAAATGGAAGAGATGAAGGCGCTTT
This sequence comes from Methylophilaceae bacterium, assembly GCA_031399315.1. Lineage (GTDB taxonomy): Bacteria > Pseudomonadota > Gammaproteobacteria > Burkholderiales > Methylophilaceae > Methylotenera_A. The sequence goes on from JANNOS010000057.1 coordinate 22,716, forward strand.
TCCCTGCGGGTATGGAATACACAATTCCTTACGATACCAGTGATTTTGTGAAAGCGACTATCGAAGAAGTATTGCATACTTTTGCAGAAGCATTAGTGTTGGTAGTCTTAGTGGTGTTCTTGTTCCTGCAAAATTGGCGTGCTACTTTAATTCCAATTATTGCAGTGCCAATTTCTTTGATTGGTACATTTGCAGGTTTGTATGTATTTGGTTTCTCTATCAATCTACTCACGCTCTTTGCCATGATTCTGGCGATTGGTATTGTGGTGGATGATGCGATTGTCGTGCTGGAAAATACCGAACGTCTGATGACTGAAGAAGGGCTAGATCCTCTGCCAGCCGCTGCTAAGTCTATTAGTCAAGTTGCTGGTGCAGTGGTAGCGATTGTGTTGGTGCTATGCGCGGTGTTCATCCCCGTAGCATTCTTGGGGGGTATCGCAGGGCAGATGTACCGCCAATTTGCGGTAACAGTAGCGATTGCGGTGGTGATTTCAGGGGTGGTTGCCTTGACATTAACGCCAGCGCTTTGTGCAATGATTCTGAAAAAATCTAAACATGAAAATCGCTTTTTTAAAGCCTTTAATAATGGTTTTAGCAAGTTCACTAAGCTTTATACAGATACCGTAGCGCTTACTTTACGTCATAAATTTATTGGCAGCTTAGCTTTTGGTGGCATTGTACTCATCGTCATTATATTAGTGCGTGTGGTGCCAGGCAGCTTTGTGCCTGCGGAAGATCAAGGCTATGTGGTGACGGTTGTGGTCATGCCAGATGGCGCGACTTTGAGTCGCACTACTCAAACTACTGAGAATATTCGGGCAGAGATTGCAAAAGACCCTGCGGTAGGCTTTGAGTTTGCTGTGAATGGCTTAGAGTTGCTTACTGGCGCGAATAAAACCAATGCCGCCACGATGTTCGTCAGGCTCAAGGATTGGAAAGAGCGCGAAACTACAGCGGATGACATCGTAGCTAAATTAGGTGGCATTGGCTTTAGTCAACCAGATGGTTTGGCGTTTGCAGTAAATCCGCCAGCAATTCGTGGTTTAGGTTCGGCTGGTGGTTTTGAGGTGTACGTGCAAAGTAAACGTGAAACGGATGCTGTTAAGCTCGCAGCGGTGATGAATAACTTTATGGATGCAATGAAGCAAGACCCACAGCTTACAGGTATCAACACATTCTTCCGTCCAACCGTGCCGCAATTATTTATTGAAGTAGATGAAGCTAAAGCCATTTCACAAAATGTGAGAATTTCTGATATTTACACAACCTTGCAAAGTACCATGGGCTCGTTCTATGTGAATGACTTTAACCGCAGCGGCCGTACTTATCGCGTGCAATTGCAAGCTGAACCAGAATTCAGGATGAAGCCTGACGATTTGGGTAAGGTATATGTACGTAGTCAGCCTACTCCCGATAATCCCGCAGGCAATATGATTCCACTTTCTGCGTTAAGTAAAGTGAGCAATATTGTGGGCGCTGAGCAATTAGAGCGCTATAACGGCTTACTTTCTGGCAAGATATTCGGTAGCGGCGCACCTGGCGTAAGCTCTGGTGATGCGATTAAGGCTGTTGAGAAAATTGCTAAAGAAAACTTGCCAGATGGTTATCAAATGGCGTGGACTGCACAAGCTTACCAAGAAAAACGTACTGGCTCGGCTGCAATCTTTGCTTTCGGCTTCGCGATTATTATGGTGTTCTTGATATTGGCTGCGCAGTTTGAAACTTGGGCCTTACCATTAGCGGTGATTATGGCGGTTCCATTTGCCTTGGCTGGTGCTTTCTTGGCTGTTCTGTTGAAAGGTATGCCGAATGATATTTACTTCCAGATTGGGTTAATTACCTTAATCGGCCTGGCTGCGAAAAACGCCATTCTGATTGTAGAGTTTGCCACGCAGAAAATGGAAGAAGGGATGCCAGTAGCTGAAGCTGCATTAGCAGCTGCTAAGTTAAGGTTTAGACCGATTGTGATGACATCTATGGCGTTCGTATTAGGTATTGTGCCGCTAGTGATTGCGACTGGTGCAGGTGCCGCAGCACGTCGTAGTATGGGTACAGGTGTATTTGGCGGCATGATATTAGCAACATTTGTAGCAACGATATTCATCCCATTATTCTTTACCTGGTTAAGTAATAAGAATGTGGATAGAAAACATCATGACAAAGGCTTAGTGCCAGATGTAGATCACTCTAAGGAAACAGTATGATGCAGTACAAAAGATTAAATAAGATTGGTAACAATATAAACGTGAAACTTGTTTCTCTGGCTGTCGCAGCAGCATTGCTATCAGGTTGCCAATCTATTTGGCCAGATTACTTGCGCCCAAAAGTAGATGTGCCAGCACAATATAGTGAAGCCGCTGATCAAGCTGAAAGTAAGGTCTCAAGTACATGGTGGACGCTTTATCAAGACCAAACGCTTAACGATTTGATTGCAAAAGCTCAGAAAAATAATACCGACATTAAACTAGCGGTCGCGCGGATTGAAGAAGCTGATGCGGTGATGCGTGAAGTAGGCGCAGCATTGTTCCCACAAATAGATTTAGATGCGGGTGCTAGCCGTTCACGTGTGAGTGAATCAGGCGCTAATCCTGTTTTAACAAATCCGCGCAATAATTACAATGTACAGTTAGGTACGTCGTTTGAGATTGATTTTTGGGGTAAATTACGCCGCGCTAAAGATTCAGCCCGCGCGCAAGCCTTATCAACGCGTTACGCAAAAGATACCGTTGCACTGTCTTTATCTGGCTCGGTGGCCAGTAATTATCTAGTATTGCGTAGCGTAGAGTCGCAAATCGCGATTGCGCAGAACAATCTAAAAAGTCGTGAAGAAAGCCTAGCATTAACTAAGCGTCGTTTAGATGGCGGCGTAGCCTCAGCGCTGGACGTACATCAGGCAGAAGTTGCTAGTGCCAATCTTAGCGCGCAATTAGCTGAGTTAAATAGACTCAGGGCCATTACAGCGCATCAACTAGCCGTATTAACTGGTACTTTAGATTTGAATTTAGCGACAGCAGATATTAAAACTTTACCAATACCACCAACTCCGCCTGCAGGCTTGCCTTCGAGTTTATTAGAAGCGAGGCCAGATGTGCGCCAAGCTGAAGAGCAGATGATTGCCGCTGACGCAAATATTGGTGTCGCAAAAGCCGCTTTATACCCAACCATTTCACTCACTGGAAGCTTTGGTGGGGAAAGCCTTGAATTAGGCGACATATTAAAATCTGCCTCGCGCATTTGGTCAGGTGGTTTGAGTTTAAATTTACCGATATTTGATTCAGGCAGACTGAATTCAAAAGTTGATCAAGCCAGCGCTAAACAAAAACAAGCGCTAGCAAGTTATGAAGGTGCGATACAAAATGCCTTTAGAGAAGTCAATGATGCCTTGGTAAATGTAAGGCAAAATGCCGAGCGTGAATCTGCGCTTAATAGAAGCCAAGAAGCCGCTAAAAAAGCATTGGATATCTCTGAGAACCGCTATAAGTCAGGCTATACTGCGTATCTAGATGTGTTAGATGCGCAACGTGTATATAACGATGCTGCCTTGGCTTTTATTCAAAGTCGACAAGCAAGGTTAGTGGCAACTGTAGAATTGTTTAAAGCGCTAGGTGGCGGTTGGCAGCAAACGGCGGAAGGTAAAGCAGTGTCTAAATCAACACCTGAAGAGGCTGCGACAGTCAAATAAACCTAGGTTATATAAGCACTTGCAAAACGCATGAGTTTAAACAAAGCAATTAAGGTTTAGTCAGCCGCTCTAAGTTATTTAGCCAAGCAATTGCCTCTTCACGTGTGTCGTGGCACATTTCTGCACTCGGCTGTAAGCTGCCGCAAAACGCAGGGCGTTCTGGTTTGCCAAAAATCATGCAACTGTTTTGCGTATCTAGCTGCACACAACGCACTCCCGCAGGTTTTCCGTTTGGCATGCCGGGTATCGGGCTATTAATAGAAGGCGCAATACAGCATGCACCGCAGCTAGGCCTACATTGCATTTTATGTAAACTCGCGCCAAGAAAAACCTAGCACCTCAACCCCTGCTTTTAACGCC
>JANNOS010000082.1:0-8128 GCA_031399315.1 Methylophilaceae bacterium
TTGCCATGTATGGATGACGATGACTTGCGTCGTGGCAAACCCACCACGCACAAGCAATATGGTGACGCTATGGCGCTGTTAGTAGGCGATGCGCTACAAAGCTTGGCTTTTCAGCTCATTTCGCAAGATAAGCTACTTAAAAGCGCATCACAAAAATTGCAAATGCTGCATATTTTAGCTTTGGCCAGCGGCTCTCGTGGCATGGCAGGTGGGCAAGCCATTGATATTGAAAGCATCGGTATTCCGTTAACCCGTGCTGAGTTAGAGCATATGCATATTCAAAAAACTGGCGCCCTTATCCGCGCAGCCGCCTTACTGGGGGCGTATAGTGCAGATAACCCACAACAAGATAAAATTGAAGTTATAGATCATTTTGCGAAATCTATTGGCTTGGCATTTCAAGTTGTCGATGATATTTTAGATGCAGAAGCCGACACCCAAACGCTAGGGAAAACCGCAGGTAAAGACAAACTCAATAACAAATCGACTTATGTGACGATTCTTGGTTTATCTGCTGCGAAACAACTCGCGAGCGAACTACACGCAAACGCCATGGCCGCACTTTCGTTTTATGGTCGTGAGGCAGATTTATTGCGCTATCTAGCTAATTTTATTACGCAACGTAGCGCTTAGGCGGCTTTTAGTATGTCGCTTTTAAATTCTATTCAATCGCCTGCAGATTTGCGCAAACTCAATCGTGATGAGTTGAGCATAATCGCCGCCGAAATACGCGAGTTTTTAGTCGAAAGCGTTTCTAAAACAGGTGGGCATTTAGCCTCAAATTTAGGCGTGGTCGAACTTACAATTGCCTTGCATTATATTTTTAACACGCCCGACGACAGGCTGGTTTGGGATGTCGGCCACCAAACTTACCCGCACAAGATTTTAACTGGCAGACGTGAAGCATTTGCTAACTTACGCAAACCAAATGGCATTGCAGGTTTTCCACGTCGCAACGAGAGTGAATACGACACCTTTGGGACGGGGCACTCTAGTACGTCTATTTCTGCGGCGCTCGGCATGGCAATCGCCGCGCAACAAGCAGGTTTAGATCGTCGTAGTGTAGCGATTATTGGCGACGGCGCCATGACTGCTGGCATGGCGTTTGAGGCGCTTAATAATGCGGGGGATATGGACGCAAATCTGCTCGTAATTCTTAACGACAATGACATGAGCATCTCTAATAACGTTGGCGCATTAAATAACTACCTTGCGCGGCTTTTGTCTGGTCGTTTTTACGATAGCGTACGCCGCAAAGGTAAACAAATACTTGAAGGTGTGCCACCAGTTAAAGAGTTCGCCAAGCGTGCTGAAGAGCATGCCAAAGGCATGGTGACACCAGGCACTTTATTTGAAGAGTTTGGCTTCAATTACATCGGCCCAATAGATGGTCATGACATGCCTGCTTTGCTTGATACTTTAAGTAACATTCGTGAATTAAAAGGCATGCAGTTTTTACATGTCGTCACGCAAAAAGGCAAAGGCTTTGAGCCTGCCGAAGACGACCCGAACAAATACCATGGGGTTAGCAAATTTGACCCGACCAACGGCATTTCACATGCAACAGCCACCGCTAAAACTTACACGCAGGTGTTTAACGATTGGCTAGTAGACATGGCGGATGTTGATAACAAACTAATTGGCATTACGCCTGCCATGTGCGATGGTTCCGGTTTAAATGATTTCTGTGCAAAATATCCAAATCGTTATTTTGATGTCGGCATTGCAGAGCAACATGCGCTCACCTTTGCTGCTGGCATGGCGTGTGATGGGCTTAAACCAGTAGTGGCCATTTACTCTACTTTCTTGCAACGCGCTTACGATCAATTAATTCACGATATTGCACTACAAAATTTAGATGTATTATTCGCGATCGACCGTGCAGGTTTGGTGGGTGCAGATGGCCCAACGCATGCGGGTAGTTTCGATTTAAGTTATTTACGCTGCATCCCTAACATTGTGATTATGGCACCAAGTGACGAAAACGAATGTCGGCAGATGCTCACGACAGGCTACCATTACAAAGGTGTTGCTGCGGTGCGCTACCCACGGGGTGCTGGCACCGGGGCAACCATTGATGCCTCACTGAACACGCTGCCTATTGGAAAAGGTGAAATAAAGCGCACCTCCAGTCTTAAAACAGGCAAAACAAAACAGAATATTAAAAAAGTTGCGATTTTAGCCTTCGGCAGCATGTTAACACCTGCCCTAGAAGCCGCATCAATACTTGATGCGACGGTAGCGAATATGCGCTTTGTAAAACCGCTAGATACTGATTTAATTAATACACTTGCCACCACGCATGACTTACTTGTGACCGTTGAAGAAAATGCACTCATGGGTGGTGCAGGTGCTGCTGTACTAGAGGCGATGCAGGCACTCAATTTAACAATACCCACGCTTTGCCTTGGCTTGCCTGATAGCTTTATTGAACATGGCGTACATGAAACTATGCTGGCACAATGCGGTCTTGATGGTGTAAGCATCGCCACAAAAATAAAAGCTAAGTTAGCTAAATTTTAATATTAAGCACTTGATTTAGGTGAATTAAGCCTAATATTCAAGCTATATCTCTATTTACAGGCACGCACAAACGCGTAAACTAACACTTGCACGTAATCGCGCCAATGATGAAAGCGTCAATATGAACCAACCGACCTTGCCAGACAATACATTACCAGATCATGCTAACAGTCCGATTGAGGACGTGCAAAATACGCCCGACGTACGCCATTTGGACATCAACAAAGTCGGCATCAAATCCATTCGTCACCCTGTTATTGTAAAAGATAAAAGTGGCGGCGAACAAAGCACGGTGGCAGTTTTCGACATGTATGTGCATTTACCGCACAACTTTAAAGGCACACATATGTCGCGTTTTGTTGAGATTCTCAACACCAACGAGCATGCTATTTCAATTGAATCGTTCGAAAGCATTCTGCGTGAAATGGTCTCACGCTTGGAAGCAGACTCTGGTTACGTAGAAATGCGTTTTCCTTATTTTGTCAACAAAGCTGCGCCCATTTCTGGGGTAAAAAGTTTGCTGGATTATGACGTGACGTTTATCGGCGAAATTAAAAACGGTAAATTCAGCATCACTGTTAAAGTGCTTGTCCCTGTCACCAGCCTTTGCCCTTGCAGTAAAAAAATATCTGATTACGGTGCGCATAATCAGCGTAGCCATGTCACCGTCAGCGCGCTGATTAACGACTTTATTTGGGTTGAAGACATTATTGATTTGGTTGAAAAGCAAGCTTCATGTGAGTTATATGGCTTGCTTAAACGTCCAGACGAAAAATTTGTAACTGAGCGCGCCTATGATAATCCTAAATTTGTAGAAGACATGGTGCGCGATGTTGCCGCGCAACTCAATGCCGAAAAGCGCATTGATGCTTATGTTGTAGAGTCAGAGAACTTCGAAAGCATACACAATCACTCTGCCTATGCTTTAATTGAGAACGATAAAAGATTAAGATAAGCGTAACAGATAATTGGAGATCTAAATATGAGCCAAGCTGAATCAACACAAACATCGCCAAAAACCAAAGCCTCGTTTTTTCAAATCGCAAAAGCAGTCTCATGGAGCATGCTAGGTGTACGCCAGCAAAAAGGCTACGAAGACGACACTGCTAAAATTACATTAAAACAGGCGGTCATTGCTGGCTTGATAGGTGGTGTGTTCTTCGTGATTTCGATGTTAACCGTCGTGAGCTTTGTAATTAAATATGCAAGCAAGTAAAAAGACATCCACTATTGGGCTGATTCTTGCCGTCACATTTAGAATTCTTGGTGTACGCAACAGTAAAGTGAGTGAAGATGATGTTGGGCAACTAACGGGCATGCAAGTTGGCTATGCTTGCATATTGGCCTTGCTCGGCTTTACTGCAATCATTGCAGGTTTATCGTATCTTGTAGCAAAGCTAATGAGCTGATATTAACAAAGGACTAATACTTTTTACTCAAGGTCATTATCGAATTCTCTCGCTTCATATCTAATCGATTAAGCGCAGACATTCCTAATAACACTTCTTGAGGGAAGCCACCTTCAATCACCGCAGCCTCAACATTATTTAATGTGATCGTGCCAATCTTCAAAGTATTTAAAGTCACGCGATATACTGTCACTAAGCCGTTTGCTGTAGAAGCCGTGCCCTTCTCACCTTTTTCGTAATCTATCTTTGCGAATTTTGCATCCCCACTATTCATGGCTATGGTAGTCGCGCCAGTATCCACAACGTATTTTAGCGATGCGCCATTGATAGATAAATTACCATAAAAATGTCCTCGGCTATTAGCATATAAATTTACAGGGTCGTTATTTGCTGGCCCGCCATTCCCTGCGACAGATGCAGCTTGCCCCATTTTAAGTGTTTGACGCTTACCTTCAACTAAAAAAAGTTGCAGACTCACTATCTGCAGAAAGCAGTTTTACGCCATCCACAGTTTGTCCTGCGCTTAAAGTACGGGGCGTACCACCGTTAATGGCTACTATCGCTTTATTGCTAAACAAACCCACTACGTTTAAGCGTGTTTCACTGAATGCATGTGATGCAAACATAGCTGCTACAATAAAACCCAATGTTTTCGTTCCAAGCATAATTTCCTCTTCAGAATATCTTCTGATTTGTTAGCTAAACATACCAGCACGTGCGTGGGTTTGTGTTAATTTTAAGCCCAATGCTATCACGACAAAGCCAAGAAATGGAAACCCCGCAGCTAGTATAAATGTGTTTTCACCACCCAGATATTGCAGCGCATAGCCGCCAGAAAGCCCACCTATAGTACCCCCCACGCCGTAAGCCACGCTATTGTAGATAGCCTGGCCACGTGCCTGGTGACGCCCATTAAAAAACTGTGAAATCACCTCGACCGAAGCCGCATGAAAGCTGCCAAATGTAGCCGCATGCAGGCTTTGTGCAAAAAGTAACAACACTATATTGTCTACAGCAACGCCCAATATCGTAAATCGGAGGACAGCCAGCGCAAGACTCACGAGCAAAATAGTTTTTAAACTAAAGCGTGCCATGATTTTGGGCATCAGCATAAAAATGCCAATTTCGCATATCACACCTAGCGACCAAAGCAAGCCTATCATTCCTTTGCTATAGCCATGTTCGGCCAAATAAATCGAGTAAAAGTTGTACAACACGCCATGCGCAGTCACCATCAATGCGCAGCCAATTAATAATGCAATTACTGCTGGCTGCTTAATAATAGACCAAATAGAGAAATGATCATCTGCATGTGGCGCTATTGTGGCCTCTGGCAGTTTAAAAGTAAGGGCAAACAAAATAATTTGTACTGCCAACAAAAACCATAGCAAGCTTTTAATGCCGTAGGCGTCGATTAAAAAGCCAAGTATCACTGCAGCAAAAATAAACCCTAGCGATCCCCACATGCGGATGCGGCTATAGTGCCCGTTAGTAGTTGCGAGATGCGCTAATGTCAGCGATTCAGAGAGCGGTAATGTAGAACTGGTAAACAAGCTTAATGCTGCCATTACGAAAAACAGCCACCAAAAGCCATGCGCCCAAAACACCGCCACAAAACCTAGCAAACCTAACAATGCAGTCAACTTTATCCACTTAACGCGCTGCTTGGTGTGATCTGCCAGCCAGCCCCACAAATTGGGCGCGAAAATACGACTGATTTGAAATAAAGACATGAGAATGCCGATATCCGCCGCTGAAAACTGTTCAGATTGCAGATACAAACCCCAATAAGGCACGAACGCGCCTACAAAGAAATAGTAAACGAAGTAAAAGCGAGAAAGATTGGCGTGAAGCGCGTGACTCAAAATTTAATCTTATAGATGTTAATTTTATAGATGAATGACATGAAGGTTTTAAGGACAATCGCCTAATCAACTGTCATTGCGAGCCAAAAGCTTTATTTTTGGCGTGGCAATCCAAGGGGAACATAACTAAGGGCAACATATTGAGCAATTGGATTGCCACGCTGCGCTCGCAATGACAGTATTAAATTTTAGGAATACCAGAAACCACATCCGCATTCTGTGCACGATGGCGCAAAGCATGATCCATCAACACCAGCGCTAGCATCGCTTCGGCAATTGGCGTGGCACGCACACCCACACAAGGATCATGTCGCCCTGTGGTTTGCATGGTGATTGCCTTGCCGTCTTTATCAATCGAGCGGCGTTCTTGAGGAATGCTAGAAGTGGGCTTAAGCGCGACATTGACACAAATCTCTTGCCCTGTCGAAATACCACCTAAAATACCCCCAGCATGATTAGTTACGAAACCTTGCGGTGTTAATTCATCTGAATGCACGCTGCCACGCTGGCTGATGGCGGCAAAACCCGCGCCAATTTCCACGCCTTTCACTGCATTAATGCTCATCATCGCATGTGCGATATCCGCGTCTAATCGATCAAACACTGGCTCGCCCCATCCTACTGGGACATTTTCTGCTACCACGGTAATGCGGGCGCCGACTGAATCGCGCTCAGCACGGACTTTATCCAAATACTCTTCAAGCTGTGGCAACACTTTGGTATTGGGCGAAAAAAATGGGTTGTCATTCACGCAATCCCAAGTTACAAATGGGATTTCAATCTCGCCTAATTGGCTCATATAGCCACGCACAGTGACGCCAAAACGCTCATTAAGCCACTTTTTAGCAATTGCACCTGCAGCTACCCGAACAGCTGTTTCACGCGCACTGCTGCGCCCACCACCACGGTAATCGCGCACGCCGTATTTTTGCGCATAAGTGTAATCGGCATGGCCAGGACGGAAAGTATCCATAATTTTGCTGTAATCTTGACTACGCTGGTCTGTATTGCGAATCAACAAACCAATCGGCGCACCAGTGGTTTTACCTTCAAACACACCAGACAAAATCTCGACCGCATCCGCCTCTTGGCGCTGCGTCACGTGGCGCGAAGTGCCAGGCTTGCGGCGATCTAAATCAACCTGCAAGTCTTCTGCACACAAACTCAACCCTGGCGGGCAGCCATCTACCACGCCGCCAATAGCTGGGCCGTGCGACTCGCCAAAGCTTGTTAACGTAAATAAAGTACCGATTGTATTGCCAGACATAAGGCGACTCTCTTGAAGTTTGCGCTATTTTAACATATTAGAGTTTGACTTCTTAATGTTTAAGGCCTTGAATCCATTGCGTATAGACTTGCTTTGCTACTTTATTCAGAAAAAAGCAATGCAATGGCAACTCTTGTTGCATCGCATCTACTTGTTGTACGGCAACGCTACTGGCGGATTCATGCACTTCTTTTGCGCCTTCTTCGCACCATTTTTGTACCATTTCGACAGTCATTTCAATATGTGTTTGCAAAGCTAGATGCTTACCAGCACTCCAAGCTTGATTTTGGCAGTGTTGGCTTGCAAGTAGGTGTGTAGCGCCCTGTGGCAGGCTAAAAGTTTCGCCGTGCCAGTGAAAGGCGTTAAAAGTTTCAATGTTGCCAAACCAATTTCTGGATACTTCATTCTGACTTACATTTACCTCGCCCCAGCCGATTTCTTTAATAGGATTTTTGGTAACTTCAGCGCCTAAAGCTTTGCTCATGAGTTGCCCACCCAAACAATGACCCAGCACCGGAATATTGTTGTCGCGCGCCTCGCGAACCAACGCTAGTATTGGTGCAATCCAAGGCAAATCATCGTTCACACTCATCGGCCCACCCATTAAAACCATGCCGCTGTAAGCCAATATCGACGCGGGTTCCGGCTCGCCTTCATCCACCTTTATTAGTTGCCAAGGAATGTTTTGTGCAGTTAAAAAATCACCCAAATAGCCTGGGCCTTCGTGTGCAATAAAACGAAAAATAATGACTGGCTTCATATTGGGTTGAGTCATACGGTTTGGTAAGTGCCTATTTCTATATTATCAAGATTGTAGCTGCCAATTGCGTAACGAATAAGCCGCAACGTGGGATAACCTATTTTAGCGGTCATTCGGCGTACTTGGCGATTTTTTCCTTCAGAAATTTTAATTTCTAGCCATGTAGTAGGTATTGATTTACGCTCACGAATCGGTGGGGTACGCGGCCACATGTTAGCGGGCTCCTCCATCAATCGCACCTGCGCAGGTTGCGTTACAAAGTCACCTAAATCTACACCTGTTAAAAGTGGCATTAAATCTGCTT
>JANNOS010000084.1:0-2342 GCA_031399315.1 Methylophilaceae bacterium
TATCGCAGAAAACTCAAAAAAATTGGAAGCGTCAATATAGACTAAAAGGTAAGTGCCAAAATAAGCAATGACACAATACACTAGCGCGATAACTGCTAGTTGAGAAAAGAAAGACTTCACTAGCCAATTGGGTGGAAGGTAGGCTTTAAGTTGCATTTAGAGTTTTAATATAGCCTAAACGTAGTAATTTACATATTAGCGCATTATGCTTAATTTACAAAAAATTAACACCAGCCTAGATCTGGGTTCTCAGATTAAATATCTGATAAAAGAACCAAATCTCTCTTAATATTTTCTTTATGGTGCCGTAATTAGCTGTATACACTATTCATTAGGAGTACGGCCATGGAGTTTAAATATCACTTTACTGAAAACTTACAGAATTTATTATTAAACTTTATTGGTACGAATAACAATGATGAAGATAATATTGATGGCTTTGGTGTCGGCGCAATGATGCCGCAAGATATGCCAGAAGGAATACTACTCACCAATACAGAACTATATGGGGTTTAAATAAGACCTATGCCTACCCTATATTTGGCCTATATTTTAGCTGGGTGCTTGGCTTGCAGCTTGGCATATTGCCACAAACTCATCCGTATTAAGCGATGCGCCACCAACTAGTGCACCGTCAATATCGGGCATAGAGAAAAGTTTAGCGGCATTATCCGCCTTGACACTACCTCCGTATAAAATGCGGATGTTTTGTGCAACTTTAGCATCTAAAAGCTCAATATGTCCCCGTAAAAAGCCTAAGATATTTTGCGCATGTTCTGGCGTGGCTGCCTTACCAGTACCAATCGCCCACACAGGCTCGTAAGCCAGCACGCCATTTGCTAAGCCTTCCACACCAATCTCGTGAATCACCGCATTAAGCTGCCTGATCGTTACAACATCGGTCAGGCCATCTTCATATTCCTCTAAAGTTTCGCCCATACAAAAAATGGGTTTCAACCCAGCTTTGGCCGCCACTTCAAAGCGCTCTCCAGTGGATAAATCGGTATCAAATCCACGCTGACGGCGCTCTGAATGGCCAATAATCACATATTCGCAACCAAACTCTTTCAACATGCCAGGTGAAACCGAGCCTGTATAGGCGCCAGATTCATAGCGACTCATATTTTGACCGCCCCATGCAATAGGCCTGCCTTTTAGTATTGCTTCAGCTTGAAATAAATAAGGATGTGGTACACAGACGACATAGTCAGCATTTTTGTAGTCGCGCGTTCCTGTCAACAAACCTTCTAAAAAAACTTTGTTAGAGGATAAATTTCCGTTCATCTTGCGATTAGCAACTACCAACTTACGTCTCATATCTAATAGGTCTTTTCATTGGTAACTAGAAATTACCGTTTCATTATGCAGCAAAAGTCTCCACTCTAGCTATACTAATTTTTCTTTGCGTTTTTCCTTGTGATTTTTCTTGTGTTTTTGCTTGCTGATATGCATAAGTACAATTTGTTTCAAGTAGAAAACTTAATGGTGCAGGATTATGCTTTAGATACCCTTGCGTAAAATCGATACCCATTTTTTTAAGCATATTTTCAACTGTTTTGTTTTCCACCCACTCTGCTATCGTTTTTTTACCTGTCACTTTTGCGACTTCTGCAATGCAGCGAACTGTGGCTTGACCTATATCATTTTTTAGTAAGTCGGTAATAAATTGGCCGTCTATTTTAAGATAATCTACATCTAAATTTTTAAGATAGCCAAAGGAAGAAACGCCACTACCAAAATCGTCTAAGGCAAATTTAACGCCATATTGACTAATCTCTGCAATGAATTTTTTTGCATCAGTAATATTAGTAATAGCAGCTGTTTCGGTAATCTCAAAGCACAGTTTGCTAGCATCTATTGATACCGAACTAATCAAATCTAATACATAGCGATGAAAAGTAGGATCACTCAAAGATTGGCCAGATAAATTGACAGAAATGCTTTCAATATGACTCAACGCATGCTTATTTATCTGCATCCATGCCACCACTTCTGCAACTACAAAACGATCAATACGCGATGCAAGATGAAAGCGCTCAGCAGCAGGTAAAAAAGCGCTTGGTGGGATAAGTTTTCCGTTTTTATCAACCATACGAATAAGAATTTCCGCATGCTCTAAGCCTTGATGTTTAAGCGGCATAATGCGCTGACAGAATAAAACAAAGCTTCTATCTTCTAAGGCTTTTTCAATGCGGCTCACCCATTTGGTTTCTCCACGATGTGCGCCTACTAAATGATCATCATCATAAAGGTGTACACGATTACGCCCAGTGTTTTTTGCTTCATAACATGCGGTATCCGCGGCCTGCATAAGACTAGAAGCACTAGCCCAATGTTTGTCT
>JANNOS010000107.1:0-8689 GCA_031399315.1 Methylophilaceae bacterium
ACCCAAGTGATTATGACGTGGTCACCGCGACCAATTTAAATGGGGATTACATGAGCGATGCGCTTGCTGCACAAGTTGGCGGCATAGGTATTGCGCCAGGTGCTAACTTAAGTGACACGGTTGCGATGTTTGAAGCAACACATGGCACTGCACCAAAAATTGCAGGTAAAAATTTAGCGAACCCAAGCTCTATAATTTTGTCTGCCGAAATGATGCTACGCCACATGGGTTGGGTAGAAGCCGCTGATTTAGTGTTAGCTGGCGTTGCCAAAGCCATCATATCTAAACATGTGACTGGTGATTTTGCCAGCCAAATGGAAGGTGCAACGCAAGTGGGTACGGCTGAATTTGGTGACGTGATTATTAATAATATGTGATAGCTAAATACTACCTTAGAAATAAAAAAAGCTCGCGATGCGAGCTTTTAAATTTTTAGCTTTTAACTAATATATTCTAAAGCATTAAGCCTCGTGAAACTTATGCTTTCTGAATATTTGAAGCTTGTTTGCCCTTAGGGCCCTCAGTCACTTCGAAGCTCACGCGTTGACCTTCTTTTAGACTTTTATAACCTGCTTCTACAATTGCTGAAAAATGTGCGAATAAATCATCGCCACCATCATCTGGAGTAATAAAACCAAAACCTTTTGAATCGTTAAACCATTTTACGGTACCTAGTGCCATTTCTACTTCCTAACATATAACTAAGGGGGGCGCCCCAAAAAGTTTGTCTCAAGAACTTAAGTCGCAATATTACAAAGCAGGCTGAAAAATAACTCGAACTCAAACACCTAACGCGCTTTATATGTTACAAATTGTAAAAAGTCAATAGCCATACGCTAGTGTTGCTTAAATAGCAACCTATTTTGTTGCACAAAGGTTGAATTTATTAAAAAGAGCTGCAGACTCTTTACAAAAAAAAAGTTAAAGTGCATTATTATGTAAAACTAAAATATTGTTTAACTACAATAGTTTAAATAGAATAGATAAATAATTAGATTAAAAGTTAAAATTCAAAATTGAAATTAAAGTGATCGCTTATAAATGGCTGCTACCGCATCATCAATAAAGTTAAGCGGACTTGCCCGCATGTTAGTGCAAGAAAACCTGCTCTCGGAAGCAGACGCAACTGCTATTCAAGCGCAGGCAAACACAGTTAAAACCCCGTTTATCACGCAAGTGATCACCAGCAGAAAAGTTTCAGCGGAAAAGATTGCCGAAACATCCTCTAAATCTTTCGGCTTCCCTTATTTAAATTTGGATGCATTCAATTCAGACTATTTGCCTGCTAAATCTATTGATTTAAAACTCATGCAAGCCAATCGTGTGATTGCATTAAAAAATCAGAATAATGTGTTATTCGTCGCCATATCCGACCCAACTAATTTGTATGCGCTAGATAGCGTGCAGTTCCAAATGGGCATGACTTTATCGCCCGTTGTTGTTGAGGACGACAAACTGGGCAAATGGATAGATAAGCTCGTCGAATCAAAAGACACCTCGATGACTTCGCTCGATACAGATGGCGATTTTGACTTAGACATAGGCGCAGGCGACGACGAAGCGGAAGCAGATAACACACAGGAAGTTGATGATGCGCCAGTCGTAAAATTTCTCAATAAAATGCTTTTAGATGCCATTAACCTAGGTGCGTCTGACTTGCATTTTGAGCCTTATGAGAAGTTTTACCGTATCCGTTATCGTGTTGACGGCATCTTAAGAGAGATTGCACAACCGCCACTTGCGATTAAAGACAAGCTGGCTTCTCGTATCAAGGTAATTTCTAATTTAGATATTTCTGAAAAGCGCATTCCGCAAGATGGTCGCATGAAATTAGTGTTATCTAAAACACGTACGATTGATTTCCGTGTAAGCACCTTGCCGCTCATTCACGGCGAAAAAATCGTGATGCGTATTTTGGATCCTACCAGCGCAACATTGGGCATTGAAGCATTAGGTTACGAACCAGAACAACAAAAGTTCTTACTTGATGCTGTGAGCCGCCCATATGGCTTGGTGTTAGTAACTGGACCTACGGGCTCAGGTAAAACGGTTTCACTTTACACCTGCCTCAATATTTTAAACAACCCAAGTGTTAATATTGCCACTGCAGAAGACCCATGCGAGATTCCGCTGGCAGGCATTAACCAAGTGAATGTGAACGATAAACAAGGTTTAACATTTGCGGTGGCGCTAAAGTCATTTTTACGACAAGACCCTGACATTATCATGATTGGTGAGATCCGCGACCTAGAAACCGCTGATATGGCGATTAAGGCGGCTTCTACAGGTCATATGGTGTTATCTACCTTGCATACCAATGACGCGCCTGCCACGCTAACACGCCTAATGAATATGGGGGTTGCGCCATTTAACATCGCATCTGCCGTATCACTCATTACAGCGCAGCGCTTGGCGCGTCGCCTATGCAAAAACTGTAAAGAGCCCATTAACGTCCCCAAAGAAGCGCTGCTAGACGTAGGCTTTATTGAAGAAGATTTTAAAGAAAAATTTCAGCTATACGGCCCTAAAGAAGGTGGATGTGAGCTGTGCAATGATGGCTACAAGGGGCGCGTGGGCATCTACCAAGTCATGCCTGTCACCGATGCCATTAGCCGCATTATCATGAAACACGGTACGGCGCATGACATTGCCGACCAAGCCAAATTAGAAGGCGTGAATGATTTACGACGCTCTGGTATTCTAAAGGCTAAACAGGGCTTAACTTCTATTGAAGAAGTTGAGGCTTGCACTAATGAATAAGCAACGTATAAGATATTGCACTATTAACTTAAGGATGCATGATGGCGGCTAACGCAACCAAACAAATCACCTACCTTTGGGAAGGTAAAGACAAAAAAGGCAAGGTGCTTAAAGGCGAAATACGAGCCGCAGGTGAAGCTGTTGTCAATGCCACCTTGCGCCGGCAAGGCATTACTGTCACAAAAGTTAAAAAACAGAGCGCCTTCGCGAGCAAAGGTAAAATTACCGATAAAGACATTACACTCTTTACACGACAACTTGCCACGATGATGAAAGCAGGTGTACCTCTATTACAAGCATTCGACATTGTAGGCAAAGGTCACAACAACCCTGCCGTAGCCAAACTATTGGGCGATATTAAGGCCGATGTAGAAACAGGCAGCAGCTTAAGTACGTCTTTTAGAAAATACCCTTTATATTTTGATGCTTTGTTCTGCAACCTGGTTGGCGCTGGTGAGCAAGCAGGTATTTTGGATACCTTACTAGACCGTTTAGCGACATATAAAGAAAAAATTCAAGCTATTAAAGGGAAAATTAAATCTGCACTAACATACCCTATTGCAATCCTTGTAGTGGCCTTTGTCATTACGGCAGTGATTATGATTTTTGTAATACCTGCTTTTAAAGAGCTGTTCTCTAGCTTTGGTGCAGATTTACCTTACCCAACCTTAGTCGTAATGGCGATATCAGATTTTTTTGTAACATGGTGGTGGGCAATTTTCGGCGCCATTGGTGGTGGTGTATGGTTCTTCTTCTACACATGGAAGCGCTCCGAAAAAATGCAATCTACAATGGATAGGCTGATGCTTAAACTGCCAATTTTTGGCGAAATAATCCGAAAAGCTACAATTGCACGTTTTTCACGTACGCTATCGACAATGTTTGCTGCTGGTGTGCCCTTAGTTGAAGCATTAGACTCAGTTGCTGGCGCTGCTGGCAACCGCGTTTACTATGATGCTACTAAACGCATTCAAAGTGAAATCAGCACGGGCACCAGCCTCACGGTTGCCATGCAAAATGCGCAGGTGTTCCCCAACATGGTGCTACAAATGACTGCGATTGGTGAAGAGTCCGGCGCGCTAGACTCTATGTTAAGTAAAGTTGCAGATTTTTACGAAGCTGAAGTCGATGATGCGGTTGATGCAATGGCTAGCCTAATGGAACCAGTTATTATGGTCGTGTTGGGCACTCTGATTGGTGGTCTAGTTGTTGCCATGTACTTACCAATATTCAAAATGGGCGCAGCTGTTGGGGGCTAGTAGACTAAAGTAGGCGAGCTTATAATTGAAGCTTCACCTTTCGTGTCTTAATCGTTTCATTTTTTCGTAGCTGCCGCCAAGTATTTTTCTATCTCTTTATAAGGTTGTGCACCTAACATCCGCTTGCCGTCTGCAAAAATCAAAGTTGGCGTACTTGTTACACCAACTTTTCTAGCCAACTCACCTACTTTTTCAAGTGGCACATCGCAACTTGCGGCCGCTTTCGGTAACTGATTGTTAAAAACCCAATCGTTCCAAGCTTTTACGCGATTTGGTGCACACCATATTGATTTAGATTTATTTGCCGCATCTGGGTGCAAAGATTCAATCGGATATAAAAACGTATATACCGTCACGTTATCGATATTAGTTAATTCATTTTGCTCTAAACGCTTACAAAATGGGCAGTCAACATCAGAGAACACTACCAGCTTACGACTACCATTGCCTTTTACTACTTTAATTGCTTGGTCTAAAGGCAGGCTATTAAAGTCAACCTTTGTGAGCTCTTCCAAGCGCTCGCCAGTCACGTCTTTTTTGTTTTTAGGATCTACCAATCTACCCTCAGCGATTAAAAAAGTAAGCTTTTCATCGGTATAAACAATTTGGCCGCCCATAAAAACTTCATACAATCCTGCATAAGGCGTCTTAACGACACTTTCTACTTTAAATTTCGGGTAGGCCGCTTCAACCGCTTTCTTAAGGCTAGCCTCGTCTGCAAGTACTAGCGGACTAATTGTGAGTAAAGTTGCCGCAATGATACGGTTTAATTTCAAGTGTTTTAATCTCATAGCTTCTTTCTATTCAGCAACTTATGCTGCTGCTTGTTGTATTAATAATTTTTTGACGTTTGCTTGACGATTAAGTTGCCTTAACCCCCAATTTGTTAATTGTTTAAGCACCCTGCTATCACTTGCAAACAAAGCATCTAAGCCAGACGTCAACGTGTTCATTGCTAGCGTATCAGCTTTTCTAGCCCGCGCATATTGCCGCAAAAATGCTGCATCTCCTAAATCTTGCATGGGGTGTAGCTTAATCGCAAGTGATGTCAATTCCATTACATCCCTAAAGCCTAAATTTACACCTTGCCCTGCCATGGGGTGAATTTGGTGCGCGGCATCACCCACCAACGCTAGCCGCTCAGCTACAAACTGTGCTGCAATTTTACTATGCAAGGCAAATGACAGTGTTTTGCTGATTGGCTTTAATTCGCCTAGCACGTCCTGCGATTGCGTACGAACTGCATCTGCTAAATTTTCATTTGATAATTTTAACAGCTCATTTGCCTTTTCCGTTGACACTGACCAGACCAACGATACGTTTTGTCCGACTAACGGTAGCAATGCAAGCGTTTCATGCGCCGCAAACCATTGTCTAGCTACATTTCTGTGGGATTTTTCTGTGCTAAAGTTAGCTACAATTGCGGTTTGCTGAAAATCTTTATGTTTCACCTCAATGTTTGCTTGTTGCCTGACCCACGAGTGAATGCCATCTGCCGCTAGTAATAATTTTGCACTAACTTGCTGATGATTATCCAAACTCAACGTCACCGCTTGCTGCGTATTTTCAAGCTCTAAGCAGTTTACTTCTGTGATTACAGTCACATCTAGTGCGTTTACTTTTTGCCAAAGCGCAACCATCAGGTTTTGATTTTCGATTATCACACCTAACTTTGGCAAATGCGCATCATTGCTACTTAAAACAAGCGCTTCATCTTCATGCCATACATGCATCGCATCAATCGGGCAAACGCGCGTTAAATCAACCTCTTGCCATACGTTAAGCGATTCTAACCACGCTTCTGTGGCTGGTGTTAATGCGTAGATACGTTCATCCCAAGCTTGCGTTTTTTGACTCATCACAGGTTTAGCATCGACCAAGACCACATTTTTACCCTGTGTAGCAAACGCAACCGCCGCGCTTAAGCCCACCAAACCCGCGCCAACAATAAGCACATCGGTTTCAATATGCTGTTTCATTTACCAAAACTCATTTTGCCAACTAGCAGATTTTTAGCTGGTTTAAATAAATCTAATATACCAAGCCCCGCGCCACGCAAACTCCCTACGCCAATTAAATCGTTTGAAAACACATTTACCAGTAAATCTGTGAACAACAAACCGCCGCGCGTATCGCGTTTGCGCTGTTGGCTATAATGCTTAAGCATCTCAGCACTGCCTAGCGCACTTACTGGCGTATTGATAATTAAATCTGCCAAAGTCCATGCATCACGCATCCCCACATTGAACCCCTGCCCCGCCACTGGGTGCATGGTCTGTGCTGCGTTGCCTATCACCACGAGATGTGGTGCAGTTGCGGGTTTAAGTGTGCTTAATTTAAGCGGAAAGCACATGCGCTTTTCCACGCTTAAAAATTTTCCCACCCTATCACCAAAAGTTTTATGCAACAGCTCTAAAAACGTTAAATCATCCAAGCCAGAGACCGCATGGATATTGGCTTGCAGGCCAGTCCAAACAAGAGAAAACTCTTGTGAATCTTTGCTCTGGCCATTCGGCAATAAAGCCATTGGCCCTTCTGGCGTAAAGCGCTCGTAGGCAATATTATTGTGTGGTAATTCAGCAGTCACTTTACTTACTAAGGCATCGTGGCCATATTCTTTGGTTTCTTTTTGGATGCCTTCAATATCGTTCAAGCTACGCCCACCATCGGCAATCACCAGCAAAGCTGCGCTTAGCACTTGCGCGGCTTCGTCTTGCTTAAACGTAACGGTGCTCATTTCTGAACTTGGCTGAATATGCGTTGCCTCTGCGCCATAAATCACGCTTGAAACATCTAACATTGCGTCCAAAGCTTTTGTGAGCGCACCGTATGAAACGACATAGCCGATAGCGGGTAATTGGTGTTCTGCAGCAGATAGTTTAGTGCGCCCTAGCCCACCGCGTTGCGAAATATGAATGGTGTTAATCGCCGTCGCATTTGCTTCAACGGCATGCCATACGTTTAATTTTTCTAATATCAGCCGAGTGCCGTATGAAAGTGCCAATGCGCGTTTATCTTGATGCGAAGCGCCTTGCTGGCGCGCTTCTAGCACGGTAAAAGGGATGCTTTGCTGTTGTAAAGATAGCGCCAGTACCGCACCTACAGGACCACCACCAACAATCACAATGGGCTTCTGATGGGTTTCGGATTTATGCATTGCCTGCCATGTGCGCTTCAATATCCGCCACCGTTTTAATGGCGTTTTTTGTGAGCACTTCGTTACCCGTTTTGGTGATTAACACATCGTCCTCAATACGGATGCCAATATTCCAAAAGTGTTCTGGCACGTTGTCTGCGGGGCGCACATAGCAACCTGGCTCTACGGTGAGGGTATTTCCTGCTTCGAGCAATGCCCAATTACCTGCTTTATCTTTAGGCTCTTTAATTGTGTATTGGCCCACATCATGCACATCCAAGCCAAGCCAATGGCCAGTGCGGTGCATATAAAATTGCCGGTAGCTACCATTTTCCAGCACTTCCTCTTTAGTGCCTTTGCACAATTTAAAATCAATAAAGCCTTGTACCAACACATCCAGCGCAGCTTCATGCGGGGCGTTCCAATGGTTATTGGGTTTTGCAACGTCAATCGCAGCAAATTGTGAGGCCAGCACCAGTTCATATAAATCTTTTTGTGCAGGTGAAAACTTGCCGTTTACAGGAAAAGTACGCGTAATGTCAGACGCATAACCATCTAACTCGCAACCCGCATCAATCAACAATAAATCGCCATTATTCAACACACAATTATTGGCGTTGTAATGTAACGTACAAGCATTGGCGCCACCTGCGACGATGCTTGTGTAAGCAGGTGATTGCGAACCATTTTTATAAAACTCGTGCAAAAATTCTGCTTCCACCTCATATTCAAGCATTTTTGGCTTAGCAAATTTCATCGCCCGGTTATGCGCACCTGCCGCAATATTGGCGCTTCTGCGCATTAAATCTATTTCATAAGGCGTTTTTAGCAAACGCTGCACATCAATCAACTGACGCACATCCACAACGTTTTCAGGCGCAGAAACACCCGTGCGCGCTAAGTCTTTCACTTTGTTTAGCCAGCCTGTTACTTTTACATCCCAATCGCTACTGGCGCCTAGACTATAAAACAACTTGCTTTGGTTGCCCATTAACTTGGGCAACATATCATCTAACTGGTTGATGCAATAAGCCTCATCAAAACCAAATTCTGTTTTTGCGGCTTCTGGCCCGTAACGAAAACCATCCCAAATTTCACGCTCGATGTCTTTATCGCGGCACAATAAAATCGTTTTTGGTGAGCTGCCTGCAATTAAAACTATCACAGATTCAGGCTCCTTAAAGCCAGTGAGGTAATAAAAGTGACTGTCAAAACGGTATGGGTAATGTGAATCGCGATTGCGAATGACTTCTGGCGCAGTAGGGATAATGGCAATGCCGTCACCCATCTTGGCGATAAGCTGTTGGCGTCTACTGCTAAACTCTCTACTATTGATGCTCAAATGAATGCCCTCTTAAACTAAACATATTTTAACGTATCTGGCATCGCTTGCGCATATTTGGTTCAATGATTACTAAGAGCGTTTGTATGCCGACAATTTTGAATGGTTCTTTACTTACCAGACAGGCTTGATGTACTGGCGTTATTTTATGTGGAATTTTGCAGGCAAGCAAAATGATGTACAGGGAATGGG
>JANNOS010000123.1:0-6823 GCA_031399315.1 Methylophilaceae bacterium
AGCGCATAACGTGAACCGTTGCCGCCACTAATACCCATGCTGGCTAGTTTTTGCTGCTGACGTGTCAATTCAATTTGCGCTAATTGCAAATCATTTTTAGCCGCAAGGTAATCTTGTTCGGCAGAGATTTTTTCACGCCACAAGCTCTCCTCCCGTGCCAGTGTGGTTTTGGCAAGACTTAAGCGTTGCTGTGCTGCTGATAAATCACCACGATTTTCTGCTACCCCTAAACTCGATACCACTGCCAACGTTTGGCCTTTTTTAACTGTATCACCGACATTTGCCGTGACGCTTTCTACGATACCGCCCAAGCGCGGCAGTACTTGCACAGCGTTGTCTGCATTTAACTTAATTTCACCAATTAAGCGCAAATTGGTTTGAATGTTAGCAGGCGCAGCGGTTAACACCTCAATCGCATTATGTTTAAGCTGCTCATTGGTTAGCGTCACCCTTGCTTCCACTTGGTCATAGGCGAATTTATGTGTCTTACCTGCATGGGTTGCATCAATATCCACTTTAAACGAATGTGGCTCACCAACTGTTATTTTTGAGGTTAGATAGTCGTTTTCTGGTGCAAACTTGAACACCTCTGTGGCGCGGCCAAGTCGCGACAGCTTTAATTGAATAACAGAATCTTTGGCTGCTAAAGGTTTGCCGCCTAGGTAAGTGTAGAGTCTAAACTGGGGTGGTTGATTTTGCTCAAAAATCGTCACTTCTACTGCAAAATCACCATCAGTAAACAGCTTGCCACCGTGTGGCCCCTTCACGCTTTCAGTCACCATTGCTGGATGATCATGTTCGCTCTCACTGACCGCTTCTTCACTTGTAGAAAGTGCTATATGGTCCTTTTCATGATCATGCCCAGCCTCACCATGCGCTGGTCGCTTATCTGTAGTTTCTTCCGCATGCTCAGCATGTCCATGTTCGTCAATGACGGGTTTTTCAGTTTTTAAAATTAGGCCTGCTACTGCAATTCCTATCAATATAATCGCCACAACTAGCCACTTTTGTTTGTTTAATTTCATGGCAACTCCTTATTACCTAATGCATTAAATTTAGTTGAGCCTAATATGCTTTGCATATCTGCCTCTGCTTGGCGTGCCAGTGCTAGCGTTTGAATGAATTGTGTTTTAGCTTGAAATAAAGTGCGTTGCGCATCCAGCACTTCTAGAAAGCTGAATTTTCCAAATTCAAAACCCTTGCGTGCGGCCTCATAGGCACTTTGCGCACCTTGCAAAATATCATTTTTATACATACTGGCCGCATCTACGTGTAATTGCCTGCGGCTGTAGGCATCGACCAATTCAGTTTGCAATTGGTTTTCGAGCGCAGTCTTCTCATCTATTGATTGAAATTCTTTCGCTCTGGCACTTTGCAAATTGCCTTGATTTTTGTCAAACACAGGAATGGGGATAGATAAGCCAATAACCGCTTGGGTGATACCACCTAATTCTTCATTGCGTTGTGCGCCTAGACTCACGGTTACATCTGGCGTTTGTTTTGATTGCTCAATGGCGACTAAGGATTTTTTTTGCGAAATGGCAAGTGCTGCTTTTTTAAGACGCGGCGAATCTGCAAGTTGTGCCATTAAATCGTCGAGCGTTGGAATATTATTAAGTTTTTCCAACTCTCCGACAGCGATATAGTCTATGTGTTTATTGGATTTCACGTATGAATAACCAGCTTCAGCTGGTATATTCTGCGGGGACAACCCTTGCGGTTGCAAACCTTTAGCCCACAAGCTGCCCAAACGCTGTTTAGCAGAAACCAATTGTTGGCTGGCATTGGCCAAATCAATTTTTAAACCTGCCTCAGCTACTTTGGCTTTGGTTTCTTCTACAGGCGAAACCTTACCTGCCAGTACGCGCTTGGCGGTGGTTTGTTTTGAGGTAGTGGCGATTTGTAGTAGCTCTTGTGCTAATGTTTGCGCCTGTTGCGCCGCCAATACTTGATAGAAAGCAGCGTAAGTCTTAGCACTTATTTCAGCTTGCGCAATAAGAATATCAGCATCTGCCATAGCCAAGGCTGCATCAGCTGCAGCCATGCGTTTATCGCGCTTACCTGCTGTTTCTAACTGCTGACTGATGGCAATAGTGGCAATGCGGTTTTGACTGCGTAAATCTTCGACTTGTCCCGATAAGGTAGGGTTAGGGCGCGATGCAGCTTGCAATAGCTGTGCGCTTTCTATTTCACGTCCTCGCATTGCTACCGAAATATTTAGATTGTCCTGCAGCGCCAGCGCTGTGGCTTCATCTAAGCTAATATCTTCTTGTGCAATAGCTAACTTACAACTTAAAACTGTGCTAAATAAAACCAATAATACAAATCGTGGCATACTCATCCCGTTCTCCTAATAATAGAAAAATCGGCGAGTGCTTAATATGCAATAGTGGTATTAATTAAAGACTACCCGCCGAATTAAACGACGGAAAGCCAATTGGGGCGCTCTAGCGCATGGGTAGGTGGAGACTGATAGTTAAATGCGTATTGATTTAAATATTGATTCGCTTCAGACGTAAAGCTTGGTAAATCGTGACTTAACAACTCGAGGCATGACAAATGTAAAAACCCGCAATGTACGTGACATTTAGCTGTTTTCTTGTTTGTGTCGCCTTCATTATCACTGGCTAGATCAATGATATCGCTATGATTTGCCTTATGATTCAAAGTAGTTTGATGTTCATGATGACCAAAATGCGCTTGAGAATCTTGAGCATTATGTATGTCATAATTAGCGGCTATCGCCCATGTGTATTGCAATGGCAGCAGAAATAACATGAAAATTAAGAATATTTTTCTCATACGCATCGTTTAAGTATATCACTTGCCATTGGTAACTCAATATGGTGAATTGGTTCCGTATAAATTGCTGAAATATAAATTTTAGTTTTATTGTTTGTCATAATAGCTTGGCGCAATATTTGCTAGACTTAATGTTGATAGAGTTTAATCTAATCTTAAAATCTGCCGATAATAATAAGTTAACCTTTTGATGAAAGTGCCGCCAACATGAATATAACGCATATTACAAGTTCTGTGATGCCTAAACTTACACCGATTAAACAAGGCTTAAAAAACCACTTAGTTTTTTCATGTTTTAAGATAGATGCGATGGCTACGCCAAGAGATTGGTACCATACGGCCGCATACACTGTGCGCGACCATGTGGTTGAACGTTGGGTAAAAACCTCTAGCTCTTACTACGACCAAGATCCGAAGCGTATTTATTATCTTTCATTAGAGTTTTTAATTGGTCGTATGATGAGCAATGCTGCACTAAATTTGGGCATACAAAGTGAATTAAGTGAAGGTTTAGGTGCATTGGGCCACAACTTGGAAGCAGCGGTTGAGATGGAACAAGATGCGGCTTTAGGTAATGGCGGCTTAGGGCGTTTGGCAGCATGCTTTTTAGATTCCATGGCTACTATGGATATTCCTGCAACAGGCTATGGCATTCGCTACGAATACGGCATGTTCAAACAATCCATTGAGCATGGCCAGCAGATGGAAAACCCGGACAATTGGTTGCGTTACGGCAATGTTTGGGAGTTTCAACGCCCTGAAGCGACTTATTTCATTAAGTTTTATGGCAAAGTGGTGCAAGTGCCAACTGAGCACGGCACAAAAAGCCACTGGGTAGACGAAGAGCATGTAGTGGCGATGGCCTATGACGTGCCTGTACCGGGTTATGGTACTGAGACAGTGAATAATCTGAGATTATGGTCTGCAAAGGCGACTAAAGAGTTTGATTTAAGTCATTTTAATGATGGTAATTATGAGCAGGCAGTTGAAGGTCGCAACGAAACAGAAACGATTTCTAAAGTGCTCTATCCAAATGACTCATCTGCATCAGGACGTGAGTTAAGGCTCAAGCAGCAATACTTTTTTGTGTCGGCATCCATCCAAGATATTCTACGCCGCTTTACTACTACGCGAGATATTAAGACTAAGGCTGATTGGAAAGACCTTCCTAATAAGGTTGCCATTCAGTTGAATGACACACACCCATCAATTGGTGTGGCAGAGATGATGTATCAACTGGTAGATGAATATGGCTTGGAGTGGGGTTTTGCATGGGAGTTGGTCGGAAAAATATTTGCGTATACCAACCACACCTTAATGCCAGAAGCCCTTGAAACATGGTCTATAGATCTTTTTGGTTCTTTATTGCCACGGCATTTAGAAATTATTTATAAAATCAATCATGAATTCTTACAGATGGTAAATCATCACTTCCCAGGCGATACCGAATTGCTTAATCGAGTTTCGATTATTGATGAAACGCATGGTCGTCGCGTACGCATGGCGCATTTAGCGGTTGTGGGGTCGCACACAGTGAATGGGGTGGCAGCGCTGCATAGTGAATTGCTCAAAACCACACTTTTTGCAGATTTTAATAAAATTTATCCAGGTAAGCTCACCAATGTAACCAACGGTATCACGCCGCGCAGGTGGCTTAATCAAGCAAATCCTGAACTGACTGCTTTAATTAGCAAGGCAATAGGCGATGGTTTTCAAAAAGATTTAACCAAGCTTGTGAAGTTAACCCCGCTAGCTGATGATAAAGATTTCCGTAAAGCATTTAGGGCGGTAAAAAAAGCCAATAAGGTACGACTTGCCAATAAAATTGAGGCATTAACAGGCGTTAAGTTAAACCCAGATTCATTATTCGATGTGCAGATTAAACGTATTCATGAATATAAGCGCCAGCTCTTAAATGTATTGCATGTGATTACCTTATATAACCGCATCCGTAAAGGTGAGGTGAAAAACATTACGCCACGCACGGTGATTTTTGGTGGCAAAGCCGCACCAGGGTATTGGATGGCGAAGCAGATTATTCGCTTAATTAATGATGTGGCTGCAATTGTGAATAATGATCCAGCGGTGGGCGACAAACTCAAAGTCGTGTTTTACCCAAATTATGAGGTGTCGGCGGCGGAAGTTTTATTCCCAGGCAGCGATTTATCAGAGCAGATTTCAACTGCAGGTACAGAAGCGAGTGGTACGGGCAATATGAAAATGGCTTTAAATGGCGCACTCACCATTGGCACACTAGATGGCGCCAATGTGGAAATTAAAGAGGAAGTAGGCGACGACAATATCTTTATATTTGGGTTAACCACGCCAGAAGTAGCGCAAACTAAGGCTAGCGGCTATAACCCGTGGGATTATTACAATAATAATACCGAGTTAAAAGAAGTGTTAGATATGATAGCGGGTGGTTTCTTTTCGGTGGATGAGCCAAATCGCTATCAGGCTATTTATGACAACTTGCTACGCAATGGCGATCAGTATTTGTTGTTAGCAGATTACGCAGCTTACATTGCCATGCAGGATGAGGTGGGCAAGGTTTATCAAGATCAAGAGGAATGGTCTCGCCGAGCCATTCTGAATGTGGCCCGCATGGCAAAATTTTCAAGCGATAGAACCATAGGTGAATATGCGAAGAATATTTGGAATGTAAAACCTTTAAAAGCTGATATTAAAAAGAAGTAAAAATAAAAAAGCTAGCGTAAACTTGTCTCAATCATAAAACGTTGCATTTAAGCGTTGGGTTAACGCGCTGCTATAAAAATATTAATAATTTTTTGAGGGGTTTATATGAAGCTGAATAAGTTTATTGCGGCGCCATTATTGGCGCTGTTTGCGATGCAGGCAATTGCGCTTGATTTGTCTGATTTAACAAACGCCGTCAAATCGACAAGTAGTAGTGCTAGTGCTAGCAGTAATAGCACATCAGGCGTTGCTAGTTTAAGCAACTCTGAAGCGAGCGGCGGCCTAAAAGAAGCATTGACACAAGGTGTTGGCAAGGCAGTGAGTACATTGGGCGCTGCAGACGGTTTTTTTGGCAATAAAGAGGTGAAAATTCCATTACCTAAATACCTTAAAAAAGTTGAAAAAGGCATGAAATTGATGGGCATGGGCAAACAGTCTGATGAATTGGTACTTAAAATGAATCGTGCCGCCGAAGCTGCTGTGCCAGAAGCCAAAGTGCTTTTGGTAGACTCTATTAAGCAAATGTCTTTGGCAGATGCTAAAACGATTCTTACTGGACCACAGGACGCTGCTACGCAATATTTCAAACGAACAACCTCTAAGCAAATGGGTGAGAAGTTTCTACCGATTGTGCAAAAAGCGACCGAAAAAGTGCAACTTGCAGAAACTTATAATAAGTACGCGGAAATGGGTAGTAAATTTGGTGTGATTAAAAGTGAGGACGCTAAAATCGAGCAATATGTAACGAATAAAGCGTTAGATGGCGTGTATCTGATGATAGCCAAAGAAGAAGCTGCAATTCGTAAAGACCCACTTGGTCAAGCTAGCAGCTTACTTAAAAAAGTGTTTGGCGCAATCGGCAAATAAGCTTAAGTCCTTAATTATCATAGCTTTGAATCTAAAGCCCATATGAATGATGGGCTTTTTTATTTGACTTAACTAAATAAAATCTCCAATACTGTTTGACACAAATAGCAAAAACTTGCTATAGTCTCATCTCTCGGCGGCATGTACGTCGAATCGGACGCGGGATGGAGCAGTCTGGCAGCTCGTCGGGCTCATAACCCGAAGGTCACAGGTTCAAATCCTGTTCCCGCAACCAACAAATCAAAGTGCTAAAGCACTTTAGATTTTTGTGGTATCCGAAGTGATGCAACCAATCAATTTCAGGTTTTGAAATTACGCTCTTTAACAATATGAACGACTGATAAGTGTGGGTGTTTGTGGTCAAGACAATCTGCCTTAGACGCAGTTAACTTGTTTGATGATGACTTTAGGGTTGTTGTTAAATTTAACTTAGCTGTTTGGTTTAAGGTGGAACTCA
>JANNOS010000125.1:0-16926 GCA_031399315.1 Methylophilaceae bacterium
GTCAATGGATGCGCCCATGGTACTTTCCTAAATCGGGTGAAGATATTCATGCTGCGGTCAATCGTGAGTGCTTAGCCACGCGCAATAGCGTGGGCATGTTAGATGCTTCGACCTTAGGCAATATCGACATTCGCGGTAAAGATGTGCGTGAGTTTTTAAACCGTATCTATGCGAATGCGTGGTCGCAACTTGCGGTAGGTAAATGTCGTTACGGTTTGATGCTAGACGAAGCTGGCATGGTGATGGATGATGGCGTAACAGCTTGCATTTCAGATACACATTTCTTAATGACCACCACCTCTGGCGGCGCAGCACGCGTGATGACTTGGCTAGAAAAATGGCATCAAACTGAATGGCCAGACTTAGAAGTCTATATGACGTCTGTGACTGACCATTGGACAACCGCTGCTTTAGTCGGCCCCAAAAGCCGTGAAGTATTAGCCAAACTTTGCACGGACATCGACCTATCAAAAGATGCGTTCAAATTTATGGATTGGCGCGATGGAACAGTCGCTGGCGTGCCTGCTCGCGTGTTCCGCATCAGCTTCTCAGGCGAGTTAGCTTATGAAGTCAACGTCGACGCAAGTTATGGCGATTACATCTGGAATGAACTCATGAAAGCAGGTAAGGAGTTCGACATTACGCCATATGGTACTGAAACCATGCATGTATTGCGTGCAGAAAAAGGCTTCATTATCGTTGGGCAAGATACTGATGGTTCCGTCACCCCGTTTGACTTAGACATGGCATGGGCAGTCGGTATGAAAAAACCTTATAGCTTCTTAGGCAAGCGTTCGCTAGCTAGGTCTGATACTAGCCGCACTGACCGTAAACAATTAGTTGGTTTGCTGCCAGAAGATCCAGACGTGGTACTGAAAGAAGGCGCACAGTTAATTAACACCCCCGACATTACGCCACCAGTCACCATGTTAGGTCATGTAACGTCTAGTTATCACAGCGCATTTCTTGGCCGCTCTATCGCCATGGGTTTTGTGATTGATGGCATTAAACGCCGTGATGAAGAAGCTGATAATAAAGATACTGGCAACATTGTGTATGCATGGGCAGACGGTAAAGCCGTTAAAGTTAAAATCGTTTCATACGTGTTTGTTGATGCAGAAGGAGCGCGACATAATGCTTAATTCAACCACTATTAATACCTCGGAATTCAACCCTGTTATGCAATCACCATTGCATCCATTTGGTTTAGCTGCAAAACAAGAGAAAATCAATGATAGCAAAGGCGCTTGGGCGAATGAAATCTCTCTATTAGGCTATATCAGCCTGCGTGGGAATTCGCAAAATGCGGCATTTGTAAATGCAGTTAACACCGCATTAAACATCACGTTGCCAACACAAGCTTGCAGCATGATAAATGCTGCTTGGGGATCAATCCTCTGGCTTTCTCCAGATGAATGGTTAATCACTTGCAAACGCGATCAACGTGCGTCTTTGCAACAATCATTAGAAGCTGCATTGGCAGGTATTCATAGCCAAGTGGTTGATAACTCTGGTGGATTTACCACGGTTTTACTTAAAGGTAAAAACGCCAGCGACGTGTTGCATCACTGCACGGTGTATGACTTAAACATGCTCCAAGCAGGCAAGGTAGTAGGCACGACTTTTGGCAAACTGAGCTTATACGTACATCAACATGAAGATGGTTATAGCCTAGTATTTCGCCGTAGTTTCGCCGATTACATCTGGCGTTATCTCGAACGCAGCGCCCTGCCGTATGGCTTTGGCATTGCTCAACTAAACGACGGGCAGTAACAACATGAACTATAGCGTATTCGAAGTTTTTCGCATTGGTATTGGCCCTTCAAGCTCACATACGGTTGGGCCGATGATTGCGGTAAACCGCTTTCTTTTAGAGATTGAAAAGCGTGGCTTAATTCAACAAGTCGCTGAAGTTCAAATTCACCTATTTGGCTCGCTTGCACTCACAGGTAAAGGTCACGGAACAGACTATGCCGTCATTGCTGGTTTAGTTGGTTCGTTACCTCATGAAGTTGACCCTGCTAGCATTATTCCTTTAGTTGAATCTATTAAGGAAACTGGACGCCTGAAGCTGATGAATAAACTAGAAATCTCCTTTGATTTCAATAAGCATTTAGTATTTCATCATCAACAATCACTACCCCAACATCCCAATGGGATGATATTACAGGCATTTTATGATGATGGGGATTCACTGTATCGCAACGCATATTTTTCAATTGGTGGTGGTGCAATACTGGATGAAGAAGAAATTAGCCGAGCTACGAAAACGAGCGCCATAGTCAAAGAAGCCCCTTCAACAATGCCCTATTGGTTTGATAATGCTGCAGATTTATTAAGTATGGGGAACAAGAAAAATTTGTCAATTGCGGAAATAGTATGGGGCAACGAATTAAGATACCAAAATGCGGAAGAAACACGTAGCAAGTTGCTGCGGATTTGGGATGTCATGAATGCAAGCATTGAACGCGGACTTGTGACAGAAGGCATGCTGCCAGGTGGATTGAAAGTAAAACGCAGAGCGCATTTACTCTACAAACAAGCCAGCACAGTGGGTGGCAAACTATCGTCAGACTTTCAGTCGATGGACATGGTGAGCGCATTTGCCATCGCCGTAAATGAAGAAAATGCTTGTGGTGGGCGCGTAGTCACTGCGCCAACCAATGGCTCTGCTGGCGTAATACCAGCAGTGTTGAGTTACTTCACGCGTTTTTGCCAACAGCAAAGAACTAAAACTGAAATCGAAGACAACATTATTAAATTTTTACTCACCGCTGCAGGTATAGGAATGCTTTACAAAAAAAATGCCTCTATATCAGCAGCCGAAATGGGCTGCCAAGGGGAAATTGGTGTTTCCTGCTCAATGGCTGCGGCGGGTCTAGCGGCAGTACTTGGCGCAAGTAATGAACAAATTGAAAATGCTGCAGAAATTGCCATGGAACACAATTTGGGTATGAGTTGCGACCCGATTGGTGGCTTAGTACAAATTCCCTGTATAGAACGCAACAGCATGGGCGCGGTTAAGGCCATTAATGCGGCACGTTTAGCAATGATGCATGAAGGTGATCACATTGTTTCTTTAGATGCAGTGATTGAAACCATGCGCCAAACAGGTATTGATATGCAATCTAAATACAAGGAAACAGCACTTGGCGGATTAGCTATAAATGTCGTCGCTTGCTAGTGCTTTATTAAATTAATGGCCTGCCAAAATAATATCTTAATGTGTTAGGAAGATACCCAATGAACCAGACTAAAGAACCCTTCTTTTCAGCATCACTGGCTGATGCAGACCCTGCAATTCAATCTGCAGTCAATGAAGAACTATATCGACAACAATCACAAATTGAGTTGATTGCTTCCGAAAATATTGTCTCCCGTGCGGTGCTAGAAGCGCAAGGCACAGTGTTAACCAACAAATATGCAGAAGGCTACCCTGGTAAACGCTATTACGGCGGTTGCGAGTTTGTGGATAAAGTTGAAACATTGGCTATCGAGAG
Organism: Methylophilaceae bacterium; assembly: GCA_031399315.1. Taxonomy (GTDB): domain Bacteria; phylum Pseudomonadota; class Gammaproteobacteria; order Burkholderiales; family Methylophilaceae; genus Methylotenera_A. The sequence continues at coordinate 3,501 of JANNOS010000125.1, forward strand.
ATTAAAACAATTATTTGGCGCAAAATTTGCCAATGTGCAGCCACATTCTGGCGCGCAGGCCAACGGTGCGGTAATGTTAGCCATCGCAAAACCTGGCGATACCATTTTAGGGATGTCACTGGATGCTGGTGGTCACTTAACCCACGGCGCGAGACCTGCACTTTCAGGTAAGTGGTTTAACGCAGTGCAATATGGCGTGCGCCGCGAAGACTATCGTTTAGATTATGAGCAAGTGGAAGCGCTAGCAAACGAACATAAACCTAAAGTCATTATTGCTGGCTACTCAGCCTATCCACGTGCTGTGGATTTTGCGCGGTTCCGCCAAATCGCCGATAGCGTAGGCGCAATGCTCATGGTTGATATGGCACATTTTGCAGGTATTGTTGCGACTGGTCGTCACCAAAACCCTGTGGATCATGCACATATCGTTACCTCAACAACACATAAGACACTACGCGGCCCACGCGGTGGTGTAATACTGACCAACGATGAAGATTTGATTAAAAAAGTGAATTCTGCCGTTTTCCCAGGTTTGCAAGGCGGTCCACTCATGCACGTGATTGCAGGTAAAGCGGTAGCTTTTGGTGAAGCATTGCAACCTGAGTTCAAACAATATATTGACTGCGTGCTAGCCAATGCTAAAGCGCTCGGCGAGGTATTGGTTGCTGGTGGTGTTGACCTCGTGACAGGCGGGACAGACAATCATTTATTATTGGTAGATTTGCGACCTAAAGGACTAAAAGGCAACCAAGTAGAACACGCATTGGAGCGTGCTGGCATTACTTGTAACAAAAATGGCATTCCATTCGATGATGAAAAACCAACTGTGACTTCTGGTGTTCGTTTAGGCACTCCTGCTGGCACTACCCGGGGCTTCGGTGAAACTGAATTCCGTCAAGTTGGCGAGTTGATTTTGCAAGTGTTCGAAGGCTTGAAAAGCAACCCAGATGGCGACGCTGTCACAGAAAAGCACGTGCGTAATAAAATACAAGCACTTTGCGAACAGTATCCAATTTATTGATTAACTGAAAATTAGCCGCTAATTTTATGGTGAAAATGGATAAATCAATGAAACATCTTGTCCCCATCAATACTGATAAAAAAAACATTAGCTATACAAGCTCAGCTCCCATAAGGTATGTTCCACGTGATTATTTTACCAATCCGAAACTGGCTATAGAAGATGCTGTTGGCCACGATAAGTATGACGAGATTCTTTATCATGCTGGATATAAATCAGCTTATCACTGGTGTGAAAAAGAGGCTGAGTCAACACAATTGAACGGTATTGCTGTTTTTGAGCATTATCTAAAATGCTTATCCCAACGCGGTTGGGGGAAATTTAGCGTTGTGTCTATCGATACGACTACTGGAAACGCTGAAATAAAGCTGCACTACTCTTCCTTTGTACTCGCGCAACCTAGAAAACCTGGAAAATTTTGTAACTTGTTTGCAAGTTGGTTTGCAGGGGCAATGGACTGGGCCACTCAACGTAAGGGGCATTCTATACGTACTAATTGCGAGAGCGTCGACTGTACAACAAACTACTGCTCAGAATCAGAATGTGCTGGAAGCTCGCAAAGTTACTGCATTTTTACTATCAAACCGTCAGCCGTAGAATCAAAACCCGTCTGATTGGAAATACGATGCGCTATCCACATCTTTTTACGCCCATTACCCTAAATAAATTGGTTCTACCAAACCGCATTTATAGTACAGCGCATGCTGAAGTGTACGCAGAAACTGGCGGTATGCCAGGCGAACGTTATATAAAATATTATGAAGAAAAAGCCAAAGGCGGTTTAGGCTTGGCTATTTGTGGTGGCTCTAGCCCAGTGTCAATTGATGTGCCACAAGGTGCATGGAAGCCTGTTAATTTGACAACAGACCGCGTGATTGAGCCGCTGGCTAAGCTCGCTGAGGCGATGCACAAGCATGGCAGTAAAATCATGATTCAGGCCACCCACATGGGTAGGCGCTCGGTGTTTGCCAGCGACCCATGGCCACATCTGGTTTCACCTAGCGGTGTGCGCGAGCCTGTACATCGTGGCAATGCCAAAGCGATTGAGATTGAAGAAATTCTCCGTATTATCAAAGACTTTGCTGCTGCTGCAAAAAGGGTGCAAGCCGCAGGGTTGGATGGCATTGAAATCTCTGCAGCGCATCAACATCTGATAGACCAGTTTTGGAGCCCGCGCACGAATATGCGCAGCGACGAATATGGCGGTAGCTTGGCCAACAGAATGCGTTTTGGGTTACAGGTATTACAAGCAGTGCGTGATGCTGTAGGTGCTGACTTTTGCGTCGGCTTACGTATGTGCGCAGACGAATTTCATGATGACGGGCTTGACCATGAAACCTTAAAAGAAATTGCAGCGACATACTCACAAGCTGGCTCACAAGGCGGCTTAATAGATTTTATTAGCGTAATAGGCTCAGGTGCCGATACGCACAACAAAGTGGCGAATTGCATGCCGCCAATGGCATTGCCGCCAGAGCCGTTTGTAAATCTGGCGGCTGGTATTAAATCGGTTTCCAGCGTACCTATCTTGCATGCGCAAGGTATACGCGATGTCACTCAAGCAGAGCGCATCATTGCTAACGGCTTGGTAGATATGGTGGGCATGACACGTGCACATATTGCCGACCCGCACATGATTATCAAAATTCGTAATGGGCAAGAAGATCAAATTAAGCAATGCGTTGGCGCGAACCACTGTATAGACCGCCAGTATTCAGGCCAAGATGTGCTGTGTATTCAAAATGCGGCTACTTCACGCGAGGCAACCATGCCGCATGTGATTGCTAAAACCAAAGGTATTAAACGCCGCATAGTAATTGTCGGTGCAGGTCCAGCTGGTCTGGAAGCTGCGCGTGTCGCGGCAGAGCGTGGCCATGAAGTGATATTGTTTGAAAAAAATACGGTAGTTGGCGGGCAAGTTAATCTTGCTGCAAAAGCACCGCAGCGCGAACAAATGGCAGGCATTATTCGCTGGTTTGACATGGAAACCAAACGCCTAAAAGTTGACCGCAGGCTGGGCGTTGCTGCCAATGTTGAGATGATTTTGGCGGAGAAACCCAGCATTGTCGTGCTTGCTACTGGTGGTAGTAGCCACACTGGCCAAGTACCAGCTTGGGGGGTGGAACAAGGCTTAGCAGTAAGCTCTTGGGATATATTATCCGAAAAAATCGCCCCTAAAAAAAATGTGCTGGTATATGACACCATTGGCACGCATGCAGGTTTTGGCGTGGCAGACTTTATTGCCAGCCGTGGTAGCCAAGTAGAAATCGTAACACCAGATGCTAAAGTGGCAGACGATGTGGGTGGCACCACATTTCCTATTTTTTATCGTCGCCTATACGCGCAAGGCATGATTGCTACACCCAACTATTATTTAGAAAGCGTCTACGCCGAAGGTGAAAAGAAAATTGCTGTGCTGCGCAATGAATACACCCACCTATTGGAAGAGCGAGAAGTAGATCAAGTGGTGATTGAAAACGGCTCGTTGCCCAATACCGATCTATATTGGGCACTAAAAGAACTTTCCAAGAATCATGGTCAAACGGATATAGAAACTTTATTTTCCGCTGAACCGCAACCTGCGCTTGGGCAAAAGCTGAATGATGGCGAGTTTCTGCTTTTCCGCATTGGCGATTGCGTCTCTATGCACAATATTCATGGCGCTATTTACGATGCGCTGCGCTTATGCAAGGATTTTTAAGTGCAAAGACTTTTAAACCTGAACATTTAACATAGCCGTGCTTAATTACTTTATCACTGGGTTATTTTGGCTTGCTGCGCTTACCCTTGCAATTGGCTTATGGCGACGCGCACAATTGTGGCGCGCTGGTAAAGCTGCTTCATGGCATTGGTGCCAGCTGCTCACTATTCCCAAACGTTATTTTGTTGATTTGCACCATGTGGTCGCACGCGAACCTTATATTGCCCGCACCCATGTCGCTACGGCTGGCGGTGCGGTTGGGGCTTTGGGTTTGGTTGGTGTTAATTATGGCTTAATGTTGTATTCAAGTACGCTAAATTGGGCAATTGTTATCGCAACTGGCATCATGTTGTTTGGTGCCTTTTTTGTTTGGCTACGTCGTACCTCTTTAATATCAAACCAGCCAGCAGCACGCCTTTCCAAAGGCAACTGGAGCCGCTTACCCTATTCTCTACTCGCCTTTGCGCTTGGGCTTTTACTGTTAAGCTTGCCGACACAAATAGTTGCCAATAGCATTGCAGTGCTAGCGGCTTTATTGCTGCTGGTGGGCTCTGCCGAATTAGCGCTAGGTGTTGGGCTTGGCGGCCCAATGAAGCACGCTGTAGCTGGGCTGTTGCACTTGGCTTTTCACCCACGGCAAGAACGCTTTAACGGCAAACTATCGACTGCGCTTAAACCGCTTAACCTCGACTTTAAAGATTTTGGTATCAATAAACCGAGTGACTTTAACTGGAATCAATTATTGGGTTTTGATGCCTGCGTGCAATGCGGCAAGTGTGAAGCGGCTTGCCCGGCCTTCGCTGCGGGGCAGCCGCTAAACCCAAAAAAACTCATTCAAGATCTAGTCGTCGGTTTAAGCAGCGGCACAGATGCCAATTTCGCAGGCAGTCCTTATCCAAGCATGCCAATCGGTGCACACGCTGGCAGCCCAAGCCAGCCAATAGTGCCAACATTAATCGAAGCAGAAACGCTGTGGTCATGCACCACTTGCAGAGCCTGTGTACAAGAATGTCCTATGCTAATTGAGCACGTCGATGCGATTGTTGGCATGCGCCGCAACTTAACGCTTACCCAAGGCAGCGCGCCTAATAAAGCGCCGCAAACACTGGAAAATCTGCGCCAAACAGCAACAGTAGGCGGCTTCGACCGTAAAGCCCGCTTTTATTGGGCATTAGATTTAGATGTAAAAGCTGTTCAAGCTGGAGTATCTGTCGATATTTTATTATTCGTCGGCGAAGGCGCGTTTGACATGCGCTATCAGCGTACTTTGAGGGCGCTGGTCAAGTTGCTAAAAGCCGCAAAAGTGGATTTTGCGGTAATGGGCGAGTTAGAAAATGATACAGGCGACACTGCAAGAAGACTAGGCGATGAGGCCACTTTTCAAAGCTTAGCTAAGCGCAATATTGAAACTTTAAATGGCTTAATTTTTAAGCGCATCGTTACGGCAGATCCACACGTATTGCATAGCTTAAAAAACGAATATCCAGCATTAGGTGGTAACTACGAGGTGCTGCATCACACCACCCTACTCTCGCAATTAACATCTAGCGGCCAATTGAAACTAGGCCTATCAGAAGAAATACGTAAACTCACTTATCACGACCCGTGTTATTTAGCGCGCTATAACAATGAGACCGAGTCGCCACGAGCCTTGTTGCGTGGTATCGGTTTACAAATCAATGAAATGGGGCGCTCTGGCCTGCGTGGGCGCTGTTGTGGCGGTGGTGGCGGTGCGCCGCTTACCGATATTCCTGGCAAGCAGCGTATTCCCGACATTCGCATTGCTGATGCGCGCACGATTGGCGCAGAACTGGTTGCTGTGGCATGCCCACAATGCACAGCAATGCTAGAGGGTGTTGCCGATGGTAAAGATTGGCAAAGACCTGAAGTACTGGATATTGCTGAATTGCTAGCTGCAAGTTTGGAGTCAGCATGACGATTCGTATTAACCTAAAGCGCATCAATGCTAAACGTCCGCAGCAAACATCGCCAGCAGGTTTAAAGCGCGTGGTGTTAGCCGCAACGGTTAAACCTGAAGCCGCACATCCACCTAAATTTACACGTACGCCTGCCAAACCCAAAAACCGCCTATTGGTTATTGCCCACAGCATTAAAGGCGCACTCGATGACCACGCGCTGCAAACCATTGCGGCGGCTGCGATTTTGGCGGATGCCCAAACAGCAGTGTCGGTCATGGTATTAGGCGGGCTAAAGCAAGACTTGCTTGAAAAATTAGGTATTGCTGGCGCAGATGAAGTGATGGTACTGCCGACTTTGGATTTTCAGGTGTTTCAACCGGATGTAGAGCTCGCCACTATTTTAGATGTAATTGAATCGCTAAAACCTTTACGCATATTGATGCCAGATAACGCAAATGGTGATGGCGATTTGGGCAGACGACTCATTGCGCATAAGCAACTCACGGCAGCTACGTATGTAGTAGAAATTAATGCTAAGCATGTCGCTACCTATCAAGTAGGCGGCAATGTGCTAGCGCGTAGCGAACTGCCAGAAGTTATATTGTTGGCGCCTAATACTGTAGAGTCAGAGCTGCCATTTACAGCAAAGGCTACACGTGTCGATGCACCAGTCGTTGCTGATGCAACAGCACAAACTAAAAACCAATATCAAGACCTTGGCTTGCAAGCAAGCATTGCCAACGACATTGCACTAGAAGAAGCCGATTTTATTGTTTCTGCAGGTAACGGCGTAGCAAATTTAACTACGCTAGCAACGCTTGCTGAGGCGCTCGGCGCTTCTGTGGGTGCCAGCCGCGTAGTGGTGGACGATGGCAAATTACCGCGTGACAAGCAAATTGGCGCAACCGGTAAAACGGTGACCGCTAGCACTTATATGGCGGTAGGTATTTCAGGCGCAGTGCAACATTTGCAAGGGATTAAAGATTGCCGCCATGTCATTGCGATTAACAAAGATGCCAGCGCGCCTATGATAAAACGCGCTGATTTATCCATCATTGGCGATGCCGAAGCTATTATGCACGCGCTGATTGCAGAATTAGAAAAAGCTAAAGTAAACAAGGTCGCGCAATGAAACAAATAGCAGTATTAGTTTCTGCTAGCAAACACCCTATCAGTGGCCTGCCGCGCCATCATCATAACGATAGCCTAGCACTGCGGTTAGGATTAAATTTAGCGAATAAACATGCTGCAACATTGCAAGTACTGCATGCGGGCAATGCCGATAATCCCGCTTTGCAAGATTATTTGGCACTAGGTGCAAGCCAAATTGATGTTATTTCTGCGACTGGCAATATGCTTGAAAAGCTAGCCGCGCAACTGCAAAATGTGGATTTAATTTTAACAGGCACACGTGCCGAAAATGGCGAGGATAGTGGGCTGTTGCCTTATTTGCTAGCTGCCAAACTTAATTTTCCAGTCATTGCAGGGGCGTTAGAACTGCGCCTTAATAAAGAACAAGACAAAGTTGAAGTGTTACAATTTTTACCCAAAGGGCAACGTCGCCATGTTGTCGTTGCCCTGCCTGCAGTGGTTGCTGTACATCCGCTAGCGCCTATAGAGTTGCGCTTTGTGCACGCACAGCGCAGCTTGGGTAATATTAACAATATTTCAAATCAACAAAGCGATGTTGAGGTAAGCATACCAACAACATGGATAGCTGAGCCACCACGTAAAGCTATTAAACTAAAAGCGCAAACCAAGCAAACTGGGCATGAGCGCTTAATGGATGTGATTGGCAGTAAATCAAAAGCTGGCACTGTCGTAAATGATGGGAATAATGTCGAAAAAGCACAAGTAATACTGCGCTATTTGCGCGAACATCAACTTACTAAGTTTTAATATTTAAGTCATAAGAAAAATAAAAAGTAAATTAGGAGAACGCATGTCACTATCACCTGAAATTCGCAATTTAATTGCCAACCGCCGTAAAGGCTATACGCTGGAAGCGCCATTTTATTTAAGCCCAGAGATTAATGCGCTGGACATTGCCGAAATTTTTGGCAACCATTGGATTTTTGTGGCTGTAGAGCCCGACATTGCTGAGCCTGGCGATTATGTTCGTGTGGAGGTTGGCCATAACTCAGTGATAATCGTGCGCGACGACGATATGAATGTGAAGGCGTTTCACAATGTATGTCGTCATCGCGGATCGCAATTGTGCGATGAGCAAAAAGGTAGCGTTGGCAATATTGTTTGCCCGTATCACCAATGGACATATAACCTTGCTGGCGAGCTAATTCATAACGAACATATGGGCGAAGATTTTGATAAAAACAATCACAATCTAAAATCAGTGCATGTGGGCAATATTGCAGGGCTTATTTTTATTTGCTTGGCTGATAATCCACCTGCCGACTTTGAAGACATGAAACAAGCAATGGAACCCTACATTGCGCCGCATCGCTTGGCAGATTGCAAAGTTATTCACCAAGAAGATATTGTTGAACATGGCAATTGGAAGCTGACCATGGAAAATAATCGTGAATGCTATCACTGTGTGGCCAATCATCCTGAACTGCTAGCATCAATGTACGAATATGGCTTTGGTTATCAGCCTTCGCCAGAAAATGCCGATAAAGTACAAGAGTTTCGTGATTTAATTGTGAGTGAAAGCAATCGCTGGGCGGCTTGTGGCTTGCCTTCTGAGGAGATTGATTTATTGGATGGATGTGCAACCGCTTACCGCACTCAAAGACTTCCATTAGAAAAAGCGGGTGAATCGCAAACCATGGATGGTAAAGTGGCAAGTAAAAAGCTGTTGGGTGATTTTACGCAGCGCAATTTGGGTGGGCTTTCATTTTGGACACAACCAAACTCGTGGCACCATTTTATGAGTGACCACATTGTTACTTTTAGCGCATTACCAATTGATGCCGAACATACACATTTGCGTACCACATGGCTGGCTCACAAAGACGCAGTAGAAGGCGTAGATTACGATCTTGAAAACATCACAAAAGTATGGAAAGCGACCAACAAACAAGACTCTACTTTGGTAGAGCGCACCATGCGCGGGGTTAAAAATGACCAATATAAGCCCGGCCCTTATTCACCGTATACCGAAGAGTTGGTGGAAAAATTTATCAACTGGTATATTCAACGGCTAGAAGCAAGCATGGCTAATACTGCTGTTGTAATTCCCATTAAAGCTTATAAATAATGGTGGTTAATACTCAGTCACGAAACACGCCAAAATATTGGGTAGAAAACCTGCCAGTTTGGAATGCAGACCAAGACAATATGCTGGTGTGTTGCGCGATTAAAAACGAAACGCATGACGTTAAAAGCTTTTATTTTAAACCGTTAAAACCCAGTTTATTTCAATTTTTACCAGGGCAATTTCTTACATTGGAACTAGAAATTAATGGCGACAATATTAATCGATGCTACACCATTTCATCTACACCTACTCGCCCACATACACTTTCAATTACTGTAAAACGCCATCCAAATGGCATTGTCTCTAATTGGTTGCACGATAATATGCTAGTTGGCAAGCAAATTTCTGTACTAGGTGCTGCGGGCGATTTTACTTGTATCCAACACCCTGCGAAAAAATATTTATTTTTATCAGGCGGCTCTGGCATTACCCCACTGATGAGTATGTCACGCAGTTTTTACGACCTAGCAGAAGATGCAGATATAGCGTTTGTGCATAGCGCACGTACACCAGCCGATATTATTTTTGCACACGAACTGCAATTAATGTCTCAGCAAGCACATTTTCGTACCGCCTTTATTTGCGAAAAAGGCGATACCGATTGGCAGCAGACCACAAATTGTTTTGGCGGTTATTTAACTATAGAAATGTTGAAGCAAGCTGTTCCAGACTTTTTGCAACGTGAAGTGTTTACCTGCGGCCCTGCACCTTATATGGCTGCGGTGCGTGAACTACTTAACAACGCTGGCTTTGAAATGGCGCAATACCATGAAGAGAGCTTTAACTTTGATGCGCTGCCTACCAGCGAGCAAGCTATGGTTGAAGTAACAAGCCATACCGTTAGCACTGGTGAGCAGTTTTGTATTGAATTCACTAAAAGTGGTAAGCATGTGAACTGCGCGCCAGACCAATTTGTATTAGATGCAGGTATTGCCGCGGGCATGCGCCTGCCATCATCGTGCAGAAAAGGTTTATGTGGCACTTGCAAAAGCAAGTTAATTTCAGGCAAGGTAGATATGAAGCATGGCGGCGGCATACGTCAGCGTGAGATTGATCAAGGCTTGTTTTTGCCTTGCTGCTCTAAGCCATTAACAAATCTAGTAGTAGAGAAGTAAAGGTTGAAAATAGTAGCTAGAAAATGGTGTTTGAAAAATAGTGATTAAACAGGTAAGTTGGTAATGTAAGCAAAGGGGAAATGCGATGGATGACCAACAGTTAAATACAGCCTCAAATAGCGAAGCAAAAGTAGTTGTCAAAAATCTGCACAAAGTGTTTGGTAACAAGCCAGAGCTAGCCATGCAAATGCTAAACGATGGCAAACACAAAGATGAAGTGCTAAAACAAACGGGGCAAGTGGTGGGCGTGCTAGATGCTTCGTTTGAAATCAATAAAGGTGAGATTTTTGTACTAATGGGTCTTTCAGGCTCAGGTAAATCCACCCTCATTCGCTTATTAAATCGATTAATAGAGCCTACTGCTGGCAGTGTAATTGTTGATGGCGAAGATGTTGCCCAAATGAGCACAGAAAAGCTGCTTAATCTGCGCCGCAAAGACATGAGCATGGTATTTCAATCTTTCGCTCTATTACCACATCGTTCTGTCATAGAAAACGCTGCTTTTGGTCTTGAAATTGCTGGTGTAGACGTAAAAGAGCGCGAAAAGCGCGCCATGCAAGTGCTAGAACAAGTTGGCCTGCATACTTTTGCCAAGCATATGCCATCACAGCTATCAGGCGGTATGCAGCAGCGCGTAGGCCTTGCGCGAGCGCTTACTGTTAATCCTTCTTTAATGCTGATGGATGAAGCGTTCTCCGCGCTTGATCCACTGCGCCGTACCGAGATGCAAGACGTGTTGATGAAGCTGCAACAAGAGCAGAAACGCACCATTGTGTTTGTCTCTCACGATTTAGATGAAGCGCTAAGAATTGGCAACCGTATTTGTATTATGGAGGGTGGACGCGTGGTACAAGTCGGCACATCTGATGACATTCTGCAACGCCCTGCTGATGAGTATGTGAAAGCGTTCTTTAACGGTGTCGATACCAATAAATACCTCACTGCCAAAGATGTGGCACAAAAAGAGCAAGTCACTATTTTTGAGCGTCCAGATGACCCTGCGGCAGGTTTTAGCGCTGCACTAGAACGTATGCGAATGTACGACCGCGTCTATGCATTTGTACTTGATGACCAACATAAAGTACTTGGTGCAGTGTCGGCAGAGTCGTTGATGGCTTGTGTCAATAAACGTGGCAAAAAACTACGCGATGCACTATTGCCAGGGATAAGCGCCATTCCTGGCAGTATGCCGCTCAACCAAGTACTGCAAAAAGTGGTGGAATACCCATGCCCGTTGCCAGTGGTGGATGACAATGGTGAATATATAGGCGCTATCACTAAAACCGTGTTGCTACGCAAACTTTGTAAGGAGACAAAAGCATGAGCTATAAAATTCCTATCGGTGAATGGGTTGCAGCAGGCGTTAAATGGCTGGAGACCAATGACCATGGCCTATTAGATAAACTAGGCTCTGTAATACAAACCGCAACAGGCGCCATTGAAAATGGTTTAATGTTAATACCGTTTTGGTTGCTAGCGCTTGTGTTTGTTGCTATTGGCTATTGGCGGCTTGGCTGGAAATTTGCGTTATTTTGTGCCGCATCGTTCTTACTGATTGATAATATGGGTTTTGCCAATCAAACCGTAGTCACATTAGCACTAATAATCTCGGCCACCTTAATTAGCCTTGCTTTGGGCATTCCGCTAGGCATTTGGGCAGGCCGTAACGACCGTGCAGAAGCTATCATCCGTCCAATATTAGACTTTATGCAGACGATGCCAGCATTTGTATACTTAATACCAGCCGCCATGTTTTTTGGCTTGGGTCGTGTACCAGGTGTAATCGCTACAGTGATTTTTGCCATGCCACCCGTGGTACGACTCACCTCGCTTGGTATACGCCAAGTCAATAAGGAACAAGTTGAAGCTGGCATTGCTTTTGGTTGTACGCCGACTCAATTATTATTTAAAGTGCAAATTCCCAGCGCCATGGCTAATTTATTCGCGGGCATTAATCAAACCATTATGATGGCGCTATCGATGGTGATTATCGCCTCTATGGTGGGCGCTGGCGGCTTGGGTAACGATGTGCTGTCAAGCATATCGCGCTTAGACATTGGGCTTGGGTTTGAAAGTGGTTTAGGCGTAGTGTTACTGGCGATTATGCTAGATCGCATTACTGAAAGCTTTGGCGTGAAACGCGCCGCAAAATCATAATGTGAAAATTTAAACTTGGTCGGGACGGCAGGATTCGAACCTGCGACCCCATGCCCCCCAGGCATGTACGCTACCAGGCTGCGCTACGCCCCGAACCGCATTGCTTTGAAATTGCAATGAGCGTACATTATAAATGAAAAGCGCTAAGTACTACCCTAGCGCTATGAAAATAAAATGATTGATAAACTTAAGACCCAGCCTGATACGGCCTAAAGCCTAAGAATTAGGCACGCAGCAATTGAATAACTTCGCTTAATTCTTTTCTTAAAGTGAAAAAATCAACATCATTCGCGGATTCTGATTGTATGCGCGCAGCTTGCGCACTTATTTGTGGAGTTTCAACTGCTTCAGCTCTATCCTCCGCACCATCTAATCGATTACGTGCGCCACTAATCGTAAAGCCCTGCTCATAAAGTAAATCGCGAATTTTACGAATTAACAAGACTTCGTGGTGTTGATAGTAGCGACGATTGCCACGACGTTTAACTGGTTTTAACTGGGTAAATTCCTGCTCCCAATAACGCAACACATGTGGTTTTACACCACACAGCTCACTCACCTCGCCAATGGTAAAGTACCGCTTGGCGGGGATAGGAGGCAATTGCACTTTTGCGATTGGATCTAACATATGTTATTTCGCTATGCCTTAGGCATAGTGTTCCTCTACCTTACTTTTTAATTTTTGACTGGCATGAAAAGTGACCACGCGACGTGCAGTAATAGGGATTTCTTCACCTGTTTTTGGATTGCGGCCAGGACGTTCTGATTTTTTGCGCAATTCAAAATTGCCAAAACCTGACAATTTAACACTATCACCTTTTTCTAAGGCGGTGCGCAACTCCTCAAAAAATGCTTCTACCATATCTTTGGCCTCACGCTTATTTAGCCCAACTTGCTCAAATAGTAAATCGGCCAAATCTGCCTTTGTTAACGTCATAAAAATCCCCTGAGCTTTAATGCTTTTTCTATATTATCTTAAGTTTACTAATCACTAGTTGCGTAACGATGCGCCGAATTTTTTTTCTAGCAAATTGAGCAGTTCTGCCATTGCAGCTTCCACCTCAATATCTACCAACGTTTTGTGAGTATCTTGCATAAGTACAAGAAATGCAAGGCTTTTTTTGTTTTCTGGCACACCTTTCCCAAGGTAAACATCAAATAATTGTATTTGATACAACAGTGGGATTTTAGCTTTATATACTGCATCAACAATAGTCTGAACGGGTAAATTAGCATCCACCACCACGGCAATATCGCGCCTAATTGGCAAAAATTTAGAAACCTCATGGTAGC
>JANNOS010000036.1:0-6464 GCA_031399315.1 Methylophilaceae bacterium
TGTCGAATAAACCAAAAGATTACAAATAAATTCTTGGTCGGCGTGGAGAGATTCGAACTCCCGACATCCTGCTCCCAAAGCAGGCGCGCTACCAGACTACGCTACACGCCGAAGAGGCAGAAATATAGCGCAAACGAGGCATTTGGTCAATTCGAATATGTTAAAATGCTGTTTTATTTCTCATTTTTTTGAATTGCAAGCATGACAGCACAAATTATTGATGGCAAAGCCATTGCAGAGAATTTATTAATCAGCATTAAAACTAAAATAGATGCGCGTATTTCTAATGGTAAGCGCGCGCCATGCTTAGCCGTTGTGCTGGTGGGCACAGACCCAGCATCAGCCATCTACGTGCGCAATAAGCGCAAAGCATGCGAAAAAGTAGGCATTCATTCTATCTCACACGATTTACCCGCCAGCACAAGCGAGGCCGATTTATTTGCATTGATAGATAGCATTAATAACGACCCAACAATTGATGGCATTTTGGTGCAATCTCCCCTGCCACACCATATTAATGAAGATAAATTAATAGAACGTATTAGTGTAGATAAAGATGTAGACGGTTTTCACCCTTATAACATTGGCCGCTTAGCTGTTCGCCAGCCGACTTTACGTTCTTGCACGCCATTTGGCGTCATCAAAATGCTGCAAGCCGCCAACATTGATTTAATGGGTTTAGATGCGACAATTGTCGGCGTTTCTAATCACGTTGGCCGCCCAATGGCGCTCGAACTATTGCTGGCAGGTTGCACCATCACCAGTTGCCATCGCCACACTAAAGATTTAGCTGGCAAAGTTAAAAATGCCGATTTAGTGGTAGTTGCCGCAGGCAAGGCTGGCCTTATTCAAGGCGATTGGATTAAAGCTGGCGCAATTGTGGTCGATATTGGTATTAATCGTCGAGCGGATGGCACCCTTTGTGGCGATGTAGATTTTAATGTCGCTAAAGAGCGCGCTAGTTACATTACACCCGTACCTGGCGGCGTGGGTCCGATGACGGTTGCAACGCTAATGGAAAATACATTGTTAGCCCTTGAATTGAAAGAGAAAAATTAATCTGAAAATTAGCTTTTGCAGATAGCTTTGCATATCGCGCGCAATAGGTGTAAACTCGCGCGATTAAAATTTAATAACCTTTTATTTACTTTTCGAGCGCGTTTTACGCATTTTTTTTGCGGCGTTTTTTGGAACAACTAGTTGGATTAAACCATGGCAGAAACCCTCACCAAAGCTTTTACGCCTTATCAGGCAAAACCTGATGAGGAATACATGAACAAAAATCAACTTCTGCATTTTCGTCACATTTTAAATGGCTGGAAATCTGAACTAAGTCACGACATCGACAAAACTGTGCACACCATGCAAGATGAAGTGACCATGTTTGCCGACCCAAACGACCGCGCCAGCCAAGAATCTGACATGGCACTTGAGTTGCGTAACCGTGACCGTGAGCGTAAATTAATTAAAAAAATTGACGAAACCTTGCGCAATATTGATGGAAATGAATATGGTTATTGCGAAGGCTGTGGTGTGGAAATTGGCTTAAAACGCCTCGAAGCACGTCCAACTGCAACGCTGTGTATTGACTGCAAAACGCTAGATGAGATGAGAGAGAAACAAGTGGCTAAGTAATTTTTGCTGCTTGCAACTACTACACGATAATCGTAAATATGCACAATAAAAAACCCGCGAAAGCGGGTTTTTTATTGTGCTGATACGTATTATTGCTGTTGTGAGTCTTCTTTAGCAGGCGCATCTATCAACGCTTTCATGCTTAAACGCACTTTGCCTTTGTCGTCAATTTCTACTACTTTTACTTTAACAATGTCACCTTCTTTTACAAAGTCGCTCACTGCGTTTACACGTTGGTGTGCAATTTGTGAAATGTGCACCAAACCATCTTTACCTGGCAACAAGCTTACAACAGCGCCAAAATCTAGAATTTTTACCACTGGGCCTTCGTAGATTTGACCGACTTCAACGTCTGCCGTAATCGCCGCAATGCGACGTTTGGCATCTTCACCTTGCTCGCTTGAAGTACAGGCGATTTTAATGGTGCCATCATCTGTAATATCAATGCTAGTGCCTGTTTCTTTGGTTAAGGCTTGAATGACTGCGCCGCCTTTACCAATTACATCGCGAATTTTATCTGGATTGATTTTCATGGTAATAATGCGTGGTGCAAATTCTGACATTTCCACATTTGCGTTTGCCATTGCTTCTTTCATAATGCCCAAAATATGCGCGCGGCCTTCTTTGGCTTGCGCCAAGGCAACTTGCATAATTTGCGACGTAATGCCGGTAATTTTAATATCCATTTGCAACGCAGTAATGCCGTTTTCAGTGCCCGCTACTTTAAAATCCATGTCGCCTAAGTGATCTTCGTCGCCCAAAATATCGGTGAGTACAGCAACACGGTTGCCTTCTTTTATTAAGCCCATTGCAATACCTGCCACGTGTGCTTTCATCGGCACACCCGCATCGATTAAAGCTAAGCAGCCACCGCAGACAGAGGCCATTGAGCTAGAACCGTTAGATTCAGTGATCTCAGAAACTACACGCATGGTGTAATCAAAATCTTCTTTTGTTGGTAATGCGGCAATTAATGCACGTTTTGCCAAGCGACCATGGCCGATTTCGCGGCGTTTTGGCGTACCTACACGACCTGTTTCACCAGTCGCGTAAGGAGGCATGTTGTAATGCAACATAAAGCGGTCTTTAAACTCACCTTGTAGCGCATCAATAATTTGCTCATCACGGCCTGTGCCTAATGTAGCCACCACCAATGCTTGTGTCTCACCACGTGTAAACAGCGCAGAGCCGTGTGTACGTGGCAACACGCCAGTGCGAATGCTGATTGGGCGCACAGTGCGCGTATCGCGACCATCAATACGTGGCTCGCCATTTAAAATTTGGCTACGTACAGTTTTGGCTTCTAAATTAAAGAATTCGCCTTTAATTTTGTTGGCTTCTTCAGTACTAGTATTTTCGTTAATCAGTTCAGACATGACACGATTTTTAATCTCATCCAACTTGGCAGAACGATCGCCTTTGGCTTTAATTTGGAATGCTGCATACACGTCTTTTTCAGCTAATTTTGCTACTTTTTCAATCAGCGCGGTGTCTGGCTCTGGCGCAACCCAATCCCAAGCGTCTTTACCTGCTTCAGCAACCATTTCGTTAATCATTTTAATGACTGACTGCATTTGCTCGTGGCCGAATACAACTGCGCCCAGCATCACTTCTTCTGATAATTCTTTCGCCTCAGATTCCACCATCATTACAGCAGTTTCAGTTGCCGCAACCACTAAGTCCATTTGCGTCGTTTCTAACTCTGTTTTGCTTGGGTTTAATACATATTCACCATCGATATAACCCACACGAGCCGCGCCTAGCGGGCCGAAGAATGGAATGCCTGATAACGACATGGCAGCAGATGCGCCAATAATCGCAGGAATATCTGCATCAATTTCTGGGTCTGACGACATGACCGTCGCAACCACTTGCACTTCGTTATAAAACGCTTCTGGAAACAATGGGCGTAATGGACGGTCGATTAAACGGCTTGTCAGCGTTTCTTTTTCTGAAGGACGGCCTTCACGTTTGAAAAAGCCACCTGGAATCTTACCCGCAGCATAGGTTTTTTCCATGTAATCCACGGTAAGTGGGAAGAAATCTTGACCTTCCTTTACTTCGCTTTTAGACGTAACTGCGACTAACACCACTGTATCGCCATAGCTTACTAATACGGCTGAGTCAGCTTGACGTGAAATTTCACCTGTTTCGAGCGTAAGTGTATGCGCTCCATATTGAATACTTTTCTTTGTAATATTAAACATTTGTTTTCCTTTTATTTTCAATAAGTTGCTATTCACTACCCAATAACAACTCTCATCATTAACTTACTATTTAGTGATATTTAAACTTACATTTACAACCAAACAAAAAGCCGACGCATATCACCATGCAATCGGCTTTTCTACAACTATAAAAGCGAGCTTTCTGCTCGAACATTAGCCACTTTTATAATAATTACTTACGTAGGCTCAAACGCTCAATCAATGTTTGATAACGGCTTGAATCTCTACTTTTTAGATAGTCTAACAAACTGCGACGTTGGCTCACCATTGCGAGCAAACCGCGACGTGAGTGATTGTCTTTTTTGTTAGCTTTAAAATGCTCGGTTAAATAGTTAATACGGTTAGTTAAAAGCGCTACTTGCACTTCTGGGCTCGCCGTATCATTTGGAGCACGTTGATATTCTTTAATGATTTTTGCTGAATCTTGCGCTGTAATTGCCATCTTTTTTCCTTTAGTTAGCGTCAATGCAAACGCAGCCTGATTATTTAATAAAAACAATCCTAGACCGCAAATGCATTCATTTACGAATGAGTCGCGCATTTTAGCCTGAATAAGCATTATTCACAAGCAATTTTATGTTCAACTGACTGTTTTAACAGTTATTTTTTACTATTAATCGTTTGGGTGCAATTTTTCCATCATCTTGCAAAAAACCTAAGCCTAAAAAACAATTATTCTCGTCATAAACTCTTAAATCACCTTTTGGTGTTTTGCCAGCCAGCCACACTGTCTGACCCTGCATTAAAAAGTGTGCTGCATCCGCATTTAATGTGATTTTTGGCAAATATTCAATGGCAGAATCTACAGGCAATAATTGTGCATCTCGTGCTTCTATAGACATCGCTTCGAGCTGTTCTATTGTGATAGCTTCTGGCAATAAATAACCAGCTGTTTCGGTACGACGTAGGCCGATTAAATGCGCGCCACAGCCGAGTTTTGCGCCGATATCTTCCGCCAGCGTACGTATATATGTCCCCTTGCTGCAAGTGACAGTAACCGTTGCAACATCGCCTAAAAATTCATGCACAGTAATATTTTTTATCTGCACGCACCTAGCCTGGCGGGCAATATCCACGCCCTCTCTGGCGTACTCATATAAAGCTTTACCTTTATGTTTTAACGCTGAATACATCGGCGGAACTTGACTGATTTCACCTAAAAAGGCATGCGCGACTACTTCAAACTGTGCTCGGGTGACATTGACGGGTAGTGTCGACAACACATTGCCTTCGGCGTCGCCAGTATTGGTCGTAATACCCAATTTAATGCTTGCGAGGTAAGTTTTATCGGCATCGGTAATGTATTGCGCAAACTTGGTCGCTTCGCCCAAGCACATTGGTAGCAAACCTGTCGCGAGCGGATCTAACGTGCCCGTATGGCCTGCTTTAGCGGCAGAAAACAGCCATTTTACTTTTTGTAGGGCTTGATTTGAAGAAAAGCCGAGTGGTTTATCTAGCAGTAAAACGCCGCTAATGTTTCTTTTGATGCGTTTAAATTGCATGTATTATTTGTTTATAGTTGTCTGGATTCCGTGGTTCGCCTTTTAAAAAACCAAAAGGCTCCCGTCGGAATGACGGGTTTTAATCAGTTTTACAATTAAGCGTCCTAATCAGCATTTTTGTCTGTTGCGCGCGCGGCATCTATCAATTGCGCCATTTTTATACCAATATCAATCGACTCGTCATAGACAAAATGCAATTGTGGAATGGTGCGTAGCAGCATGCGCTTGGCTAGTTGTGTGCGTAAAAAACCAGCTGACTTTTCTAATCCTTTTTGCTGATTTGGCGTTGTTTTAGCCGCGCTATAGAAAATCTTAGCATGCTCCATATCACCAGTGACTTCTACCGCAGTAATGGTCACCATGCCTATGCGCGGATCTTTTACCTCGAACTGTAGCAGTTCAGCCAGCTCGCGCTGCATCTGCTCTGCTACTCGATGGCTACGTGAATATTCCTTAGCCATGCTTGTATCCTATTAAATGCAAAGTTTGAGTTTGCATTTATAATGTACGCGCAACTTCAACAACTTCGTACACTTCAAGCATATCGCCCACTTCAATATCATTAAAGTTTTTAAGTGATAGGCCGCATTCAAAGTTATTTTTAACTTCTTTTACATCATCCTTAAAGCGTTTGAGTGAGTCCAACTCACCTGTATGGATAATGACGTTATCGCGCAATACACGTACTTTAGAGTTGCGTTTCACCATACCATCTACTACATAACAACCAGCAATCGCACCCACTTTAGAAATGCGGAATACTTCACGAATTTCTACCGTACCAATCATGCTTTCTTTTTGCTCTGGCGCTAACATGCCACCCAAGGCCGCTTTAATTTCATCCACAGCTTCGTAAATAATATTGTAGTAGCGTACATCTACGCCTAAATTATCAATCAACTTACGAGAACCAGCATCAGCTCGCACATTAAAGCCGATTAATACTGCGCCTGAGGCACTGGCTAAATTGACGTCAGATTCAGAAATCGCACCCACACCCGTGTGGATAATGTGCACTTTTACCTCTGCGGTAGATAGTTTTTGCAAACTCGTTGCAAGCGCTTCGTAAGAACCCTGTACGTCTGATTTAATAATTAGA
>JANNOS010000081.1:0-8199 GCA_031399315.1 Methylophilaceae bacterium
AATTTTTCGATACGTTTTTGTTTGACGCCGTTAATATATTCTGTTGTTGTTGCCTCAACTACTTTTCCGCCCCAGTTGCCAGTGGCTTTAATACCAAACAGATTGTTGCTAGGTGTACCATCAGCAGCCTTAATTTCGCGTTTACCCCAACCACTTTCTAAGGCGGCTTGGCCAAGCATTAGGTTGGCAGGCACACCAGTATCACGGCTGGCGGCTTCTGCGTGATGTGATAAACGTTGTTTGAATTCATTCGAATCGCCATGCAGTGCTTTATCGTTGAATAATTTGTTTATGGTTGAGTTTTTATCTACAGGTGTCGTTGTTTGATTAAGCACTTTATCTGGCGTTTTATTTGAGTCGCGTGAAAGTGTGTTTTGAATCACCGTAGCCGCATTGCCCAAGCCTTCATCCACATTACTCACCGCTTGTTCCATGGCATTCGCAGCGGCTAGACCAGTCTTGCTAAGCTGTTTGGCGAGTATATCTGCTAGCCCTAAGCCTTTAGCGGCAAAGTTGCTACTTAGTTGTTGATCGAGCATGGAGGTAAAAGTGCGACTTTGCTCATTATCAAACGGGTTATCTTGCGGCGTCGCCTCACGCATGCTTTTAAGCATCATATTCATAAAAATAGCTTCAAACTGCTTGGCAACGGCTTTAATAGCCTCGGGTGAATTTTCCTTTGCTGCGAGCTTAAGCTTGTTTAAGCTATTCGCATCAAAAGCAACATTACTGTTTAAATCTGCTCCACTAATCATATTAGAACCGATGTCATGTTAAATAATCTCAAGCTCGGCGCGCAATGAGCCTGCAGCTTTCATGGCTTGCAGAATCGCCAGTAAATCTTGTGGTGTTGCACCAATCGCATTGAGCGCTTTGACTACGTCAGAAAGGTTTGCGCCATTATTGAGTTTCAACACTTTTCCAGGCTCTTTGTTAATATCGATTCTAGAAACAGAGGTTGAAATGGTTTGACCATTTGAGAATGGGCCTGGCTGGCTGATGACTGGTGCGGTGTCTATCACTACAGATAGATTGCCGTGCGATACTGCGCAACTTTCTAAAGTAACGGCTTTATTCATTACTACAGAGCCAGTACGTGCATTTAAGATGATTTTTGCATAACCTGCAGCAGGTGAAATATTGATAGACTCTAAAGCCGCAAGAAATGACACGCGACTTCCACCAGCAGGTGGTTGCACACGAATGACACGGCCATCTTGTGCAAAAGCAGTGTTCTTACCAAATTTTTGATTAATCGCGTCTACTACTAAAGCCGCGGTAGAGAAATCTGATTCTTTTAGCTCAAGATTAAGCGCATCTGTTTGGCTAATGGGGCTAGGTAGCGCACGCTCAACCGTTGCGCCATCTGAAATGCGGCCTACGCTCAAATGGTTTATTTGTGTTTGGCTACCATTAGCAGAGGCGCCCACGCCACCCACGACCAAATTACCTTGTGCGATTGCATAAATTTGACCATCAGCACCTTTTAGTGGGGTCATTAATAAAGTGCCGCCACGCAAACTTTTGGCATTTCCCATAGATGAAACGGTAATGTCTAAGGTTTGACCAGGCTGGGCAAAGGCGGGCAGACTACTGGTAATCATGACCGAGGCTACGTTTTTAAGTTGAAGGTTAGTGCCTGGCGGTAAACTCACACCCATTTGTTGCATCATGCTAATAATACTTTGTACGGTAAAAGGGGTTTGCGTGGTTTGGTCGCCTGTGCCATCTAAACCCACCACCAAGCCATAACCAATAAGCTGGTTGTTTCTAACACCTTGAATAGAGCTTAAGTCTTTAAGTCTTTCTGCATGCGCAGTGGGGAGTAAGAATACGCCTAAGAAGAGTAGAAAAAATGCTATTTCAAGATGTTTTTTAATGAGCATCTTAGCTATTTTTTTAAAGGTGTGATTCATATTTAGCAATTTTTAAAGTGCACTCATGCTTAAGAAAAAGCGTGCAAACATAGAAAGAATTTCAGCGGCATCAATTTTGGTGTTAGTTCTATACTCAACACGGGCATCTGCCACTTTGTTAGAGGTGACTACATTACCAGCAGTAATGGTGTCAGGATTTACAACACCAGAAAAACGCACAAACTCTGTACCTTTATCAAATGAGACTTGCTTTTCTCCACTGACCACCAAATTACCATTAGACAACACTTCGATGACTGTAGCGGTGACAGAGCCATTAAAGGCATTGCTAGAATTTGCTGCAGCTTTGTCAGCATAAGAAAGTGAGGAGCTTGCTTTTAAAGTGGCTTTAGGTACTGCAACGCCGAATAAGCTGCTAACGGAGGAGTCTACTTCCCCATCTTTACTGCCAGAACTACCGCCAGCCTTTGTGGCAGAAGTGTTTTCTGCGATATTTATAGTGAGAATGTCACCCACAAAACGCGGACGCCTATCTTCAAACATCGGGCGATAAGCCGCGCTATTAAAGATAGCACCATTTTTAGCTGCAGTAGCCTGAGCTGCTTGTGGTTTGGCAGTCATAGGCTGTTTAACAATAGAATCAGGCGAAATTGCACAGCCACTTAAGAGCAGCATGATATTAACAACAATGGTGCTAACAATATAAGCTTTAGTGATAAACATGGTTATTTCGTCATTTCTAAAAATAATTAAAATTAACGCAGATTACATTTGTGTCAGTTTTTGCAGCATTTGGTCTGATGTCGTAATGGCCTTACTATTTATTTCATAAGCACGTTGTGTTTGAATCATATTGACCAATTCTTCTACTACATTGACGTTGGATGTCTCTACATAGCCTTGCGATAAAATACCTGCGCCATTAGCGCCTGGTGCATTGGTGCCAGCATTACCAGAGGCTCCAGTTTCTACATATAAATTTTCACCTTTGGCTTGTAAGCCAGCTGGATTAATAAAGGTAGCCAATTGAATTGAACCTACCTGTGTTGCGGCAGCACTTCCTGCTGTTGTGACAGAAACGGTGCCGTCACGGGCGATGGTTAATGCCTGTGCGGTTGCGGGGATAGTAATCGCAGGTTGAACGGGAAAGCCACTAGCCGTGACTAACTGACCTTGACTGTCTACTTGAAAAGAACCGTCCCGTGTATAAGCAGTGGTGCCATCAGGCAGTAATACTTGAAAGAAACCAGCACCTTGAATTGCAACGTCTTTATCGTTGCTGGTTTGTTGTAAGTTGCCTTGGGTAAAAATACGCTCTGTGGCGACAGGTCGCACGCCTGTACCAAGCTGTAAACCAGAAGGCAATTGCGTTTGTTGCGAAGATTGCGCGCCAGGTTGGCGAATGTTTTGATACAGTAAATCTTCGAATACAGCGCGTGAACGCTTGAAGCCGCTAGTGCTCACGTTAGCCAAGTTATTGGCAATCACGTCCATTTGCGTTTGTTGGGCATCTAGGCCAGTTTTCGAAATCCATAGTGAGCGTATCATTTTGTTTCCTTTAAAAAAGGCAATTGTTAAACCTATTGTTAAATCAATGTTAAACGAATTGTGCTTAACCCATACTAAGGAGCTGACTGGCTTTATTAGCGTTATTCTCAGCGCTTTGAATTAATTTCATTTGTGTCTCAAATTGTCTTGCTAGGCTAATCATCGTGACCATGGCGTCTACAACGTTAACGTTGCTGCTCTCCAACGCACCGCTGACAACATTCACTTCAGTATCCACTTCTGCACTACCACTTTTGGTGACAAATACACCTTCGCTAGCCCTTACCAAATCAGCTTCTGGCGGGTTGACGAGCTTTAAGCGACCAATGGCATTCGATGGGCCAGGCAGTGTGCCGTTTGCCACCGAAGACACCGTACCGTCTTTAGCAATAGAAATAGCCACATCTGGCGGAATACTAATCGGACCACCATCACCCATGACAGTGAGCCCTGTCGCCGTTTCTAGAATACCGTTTTCACTTACTTTAAGTGAGCCATTGCGCGTATAGCCTTCTGAGCCGTCGGCGCGCTGAACCACCAACCAGCCTTTGCCTTGTATCGCGACATCTAAATCACGATTGGTCGCTTGGATGGCACCAGGATTAAAATCAGCACCTACAGTAGCATCCACAACAAATGCGCGCGTTGGCAAGCCTTCGCTAATGACAGGTACGGCGCGAAATGAATCTACTTGCGCTTTAAAGCCAGTGGATGTGGCATTTGCAAGATTATGCGCAGTCGTCGCTTGCTGCTCTAGTATATGTTTCGCGCCTGTCATGGCGGTATATATCATGCGATCCATTGTGCGACTCCTTAATGACTATTTACTCGGTTTAACGCAAGTTGACTAAGGTTTGCAGAACTTGGTCCTGCGTTTTAATGGTTTGCGCATTTGCTTGGTATACACGTTGCGCTGTAATCATATTGACGAGTTCAGCGGTTAAATCAACGTTAGAATCTTCTACAGAGGACGACTGCAAAACGCCTAATGAAGCCGTGTTTGGAGTGCCCACAAGTGGTGGGCCAGATACTGAGCTCTCTGCCCAAGCATTACCACCTAAAGATTGCAAGCCATTTGGGTTGACAAAATTGACTAAGGCCACTTGCCCTAATACTTTAGACTGTCCGTTGGTGTAGCGCCCAGTAACAATGCCATCTGATCCTGTGTTAAAGCCAGCTAAACGCCCTGAAGTAAAACCATTTTGAGCTAGGCTATTGACACTGAAGTTTGAGCCAAACTGTGTGCTGCCAGAGAAATCTATTGTCATCGGTACAGGTGTTGTTGCTCCAGTGGTGACCGCAAAAGAGACTGGTGCTGCGTTAGCTGGCGTCACTGTTGGCGTGACCCCAGTGCCTGTAAATGTGAGCGTTGCGGTAGAAGCGGGCAGCACGGTTGTTGATACGCCATCTGCTGCCGTAAATACATCCCATACCCCAGGCGCAGTTTTTACAAAAAAGCTTTGCAAGGTGTGAGCGTTACCCAAGCTATCAAACACCGTCACAGCAGTAGAGTTATGGTAGGTCGTTGGGTCGGCGGGATCAAAACCAGCAGCGGTAAGTGTTGTTTTGCGAGAATCTAAGTTAATTAAACCCACCGCTTCTGTGGTGGCCGAAGGTTGTAAGTCAGAAGTGTCGATACGTAGTTCGGCAGGTGCGCCTGTTGAAAGCGCGCCAGTTGGGCCCGCCGTATAGCCTGTCAGGCGTTTACTACTTGCATCCACAATGTAGCCAGATTTATCCATTTGAAACTGGCCATTACGAGAGTAAGTAATCGAACCACTATTGCTCATACGAAAGAAGCCACCGCCATTAATTGCGATATCTAATGAGTTGCTGGTGGCAGTAATATTGCCTTGTGTATATTGCTGGGCAACATTCGACACTTTGGTACCAATACCAATTTGTGAAGCGCCGCCGCCGCTTAAGGAATTTGCAAATACATCGGCAAATTCTGCGCGCGATTGTTTAAAGCCCACGGTATTTGCGTTAGATACGTTGTTACCAATCACTTCTAATTGTTTTGATGCAGCATTTAAGCCGCTTAAGCCTTGTTGAAAACTCATGATTTTCTCCTAAAATGTTGAATTAAGAATATTAAAAAATTTGATTAAAAGATCTCTTTGACGTCGCTCGTGCTAACCGATGCCAAGTTGCTCAAATTAAGTTTGATGCCGCTAACCCCATTTGAAATACTCATCACTTTGGCGTAACTTAAACTTTCAGCCGCAGCGCTTTGGCCAGCAACAGTGGCTGCTATATCAAATTTATAGCTGCCAGTTGGCGCAATTGATCCATCATCTGCGTAACCATCCCAGTTAAGCGGCAATGTGCCTGCAGTTTGAGCACCCAGAGAGAGAGTTCTAATCGTGCTGCCAGCGGTATCTTTAATCGTTACGGTGAGCTTGTCTGCACCAATAGGTAAATCCACACCAAAGTAGCTACCTGTGCCATCTGTACTGACCTCATTGCCAGTCACTAATACGTTGTGACCAATCATGCTTGAAGCTTGATAAGATTGACTAGATTGCACGCTACCAATCAGTGATTCCATGGTGGTATTGAGTTTATCTATACCTGTTACCGTAGAGAGCTGTGCCATTTGACTGGTCACTTGTGCGTTATCCATTGGGTTGAGTGGATCTTGGTTTTTCATCTGTGTCACAAGTAGTTTTAAAAACCTATCTTGTGTCGCATCAACATTCGTTTTTGTGCTGTTTTTAGTGCCGTTTATGCTATCAAGCAAGGCTTGTGTTGGTGTGTTTGAGGTGCTTTGTACGGTAGTCATATGTGCTTCCTTTTAAGGGTTAACTGCTTCAATGCGTTATTTAGAAGTAGGACACTACTACTGTTGTGCCATATAAATAGAGCAACTTTATCGTTGCGTTTTTTAGGGTTGACAATATGATTGTCGCGCCATATATGTAGGACAACATCACTGTTGTGCTTTTTAAAAAGGACAACATTACTGTTGTCCAATGGTCAAGGTTTTGAGTAGCATGGTTTTGGCCGCATTCATGGTTTCCACATTGTTTTGATAGGCGCGCGAGGCTGAAATCATATTCACCATCTCTTCTGTCACATTTACGTTAGGCATAGTGACGTAACCTTTTTCATCGGCAAGTGGATGTTTAGGGTCGTATATCACTTTAGGCGGTGATTTATCTTCAACGATGCTTTTTACTTTAACGCCGCTCGCATCGGGGGAATTAGTCGGCATTGCACTAAATACTACTTGCTTTGCTTTATAAGGCTTGCCATTTGCGCTAGTTGCGCTGTCAGCATTAGCAAGGTTGCTGGCAACTGTATTTAGGCGCTGTGATTGCGCGCTCATGGCGGAACCTGAAATGTTAAATACATTAAATAGAGACATTTTTTACTCCTAATAAAACAGCATTTAGCCTTGGATGGCGGCTAATAGCTTTTTAAGCTGACCGTTGATCATGGTTAGGCTGGCTTCGTAGCGAATACCGTTATCTGCGAATTGGTTGCGTTCAACATCCATATCTACCGTATTGCCGTCTACGCTACCTTGAATAATCGGACGAAATAGCGGTTCACCAGAGCCGCCGCTAGATGAAATGACGCTTGATTGCATACCATCAATATGTTGCGCAGATGTTTTGGCGACATTAAAGGTTGTTCTTTCATTGCCGCCTAGCGCACTTTGCATCGCAGCTTTAAAATCCAAATCCCGCGCTTTATAATTTGGCGTATCCGCATTTGCGATATTCGCAGCAATCAGTTCTTGACGCTGTCCGCGAACTCTTAAGGCTGTTTGGTGAAAATCTAAAGCATTGTCTAATTTGTTTAACATTTTGGTTCCTTTCGTCACAGCGCATCACTTTAAGAATCATTAACTGACTTTAAAAATCGTTAAAGAAATGACACTTTTTGCCGATAACACATATGAGCACTAGTCTAGGATTAAAAGCCTATGATTAATTGCAGAAGTAAAAGGGTAAAACCATGCCTTTTCTTTGCTTTGCTATTGGGTTATTTGCGTAAAATGCATAGTCATCAATTTGCCATTTTGGACGCAATAAATGGAATTCAATATGCACTATGTACGCACTTATCTAGAACTAAATCTAGGACTAAAATTGTTATGGCTAGCATTTGCGTTAGTTGGCATGAGCGTGTCAGCAACAGCACGATCTGAAGTCTCAACAGCAAGCATTGAAGCGGCTAGTGGCTTATCACAGAAACAAAATTTAAGCGTGGTTAAGGCAAAAATTTCAGAGTTTTTACAAACGCAAACAATCGGTTACCCGGGCAAGGTAAAAACGCAGGTGGGTGCGATAGATCCCAACTTGAGGCTGGCTAGCTGCCAAGATTTACAAGTATTTTTACCTAGCGGAAGCCGTGCATGGGGTAAAACGACGGTAGGTGCTAAATGTGAAACACCAAGCGCTTGGACAATATACGTGCAGGCTACTGTGAACGTGGTTG
Organism: Methylophilaceae bacterium; assembly: GCA_031399315.1. GTDB lineage: Bacteria > Pseudomonadota > Gammaproteobacteria > Burkholderiales > Methylophilaceae > Methylotenera_A. The sequence continues at coordinate 7,875 of JANNOS010000081.1, forward strand.
CACAGTATTTGGTTGCAGCTGCACCATTGGGGCAGGGTCAGATTGTGACAGGCCAGGATATTATGTTTGAAAGTGGTGATTTAACGCAGTTGCCAGCTGGTGTTTTTACGGATGCTACACAAGCAATTGGGCGTTCAGTGAATATATCGATGAATGCGGGGACGGTTTTAAGACAAGAGATGTTAAAAATTTCTCCTGTAGTGCAGCAAGGGCAGACTGTTAAATTAACATCTACAGGTGCTGGTTTTAGCGTATCAGCGGAAGGCAAAGCGATGGGCAAAGCCAATGAAGGACAAGTTGTGCAGGTAAAAGTGGCTAGTGGTCA
>JANNOS010000102.1:0-8447 GCA_031399315.1 Methylophilaceae bacterium
GTTCCGGCCACCCTTCCGAGGCACGATCCGCAGCCGTGCGATCGCCCCTTCCGATGCCATCGTTCCCGGTGGCACTTCGACCCCGGTACGGGTCGGCTGGAGCCCCGGTGCGGCGTGGATTTCCATCACTGTCGGAAATCCACCCTGTACGACGAGTGGCGGCGAGCGATGTGCCCGGGCATCCGCCCAGCGGACCGACCACATCGGAAATCCGCCGGCCATCGGCGACGGCGCGCCGCCGTCCAGTGCCCGAGCGCCGGGCGGCTGCTCTCTGTCCTTCGGTTCCATGGACCGGAGGCTGACAAAGTCGCTGGCCGCTTAGCTCGGACAAAGTCGCTGGCCGAGGACACTTGCTGGCGCCTCATGTTGACGACGCGTTTCCATGACGCTACCGTCGCTTCATGGCGCGAAGAATTGTCATGATCTCGAAGGGCGGCCAGATCTCGATTCCGTCCAATTATTAATCCAAGCATCATTTCCAACCCAACTTATCCTTGGTTAAAAGTAGTGGATAGAAATGGTGTTCTGATATCAGATAGGGTGGCGGTAGTCATTATTGCACCTGGAAACGCGATAGGTCCGCAAAGCCGAGCTGGAGCCGCTAATATTAATCAATTTCTAGATAGCATTACTGTGAATGGTGTAGGGTATAGCAACAGTGATTATGACACGGCGGATGAAGATTTTATTATTGGGCAAAATACAAAGTATGTCAGTGACAGTGATGCAACTCTAGTGCAACCTTATTACTTTAATGATCAATTAGTTTATATCACCATAGATGAACTTATGAGCGCATTAAATAAACGAGTTGCACAAGAATCAAGTTGGTTATTAAATAACTATAGAGCCAAAAATGGTAACTTTCCTAATGCCGCAGATTTGAGTGTGATTACTTTTGCTACTAATCAATACTTCTCAGGCATGCTTATGCAAGGGCTTATTCCTATTGATGTGACAGATAGCGGATGTAATTGTGCATCAAATACCAGTTGTAGTTGTGGATTTAATCCAATTGATTCAGTCACCATGTTTCGTGATAATGGTACTTGGAATAGTGCCCAAGATATAGGAAGCTGCTCTTCTACATTGGTTGCATCTGGTAAAGAATGTACCTGTACAGGAGCAGGAAGTTGTGCGAGATTTACAACCTCCTTTGTATGCAATGCTACAGGGGATTGCACAAGCGCAAACTTAACGCCCAGTGTAAACAATAAATTTATTTATAAAGTGCCTAGTTATGCTGACTTTTATAACCCAACCAATGGTTGCTTGCTGGTTGGCAATGATTTAGAGTGTAAAAATACTGGAACGTTTGATATTGGTTTAAATGAGCCAGCTTGGTATAGAGCAAACAACTGGCAAGAATATATGTATTATCGGTATTCTCCTACAAGTGATTTGACAGCAGGTTCACAAAATGGAATAGCTGCATTGATCATTGCAGTTGGCGATGTGACCACTTCTGAAGTGGGTATTACTCAAGCACGTCCGTCTGGCAATATACAAGATTATTTAGATAGTTTAGAAAATACAAACGCAGATGTAAATTATGATTCGGTATTAAAAAAACGAAGCAATGCATATAACGACGAAGTGTTTATCATATCCCCATGATATTTAAGAAATCAACATCGCAGTTTGGCTTCACTTTGGTTGAAATAGCCATTGTACTAGTTATTTTTGGCTTATTGCTAGCAGCATTAATAACACCATTGCAAGCACAAAGATCTATAGCCGCGCAGCATGAAACTGAAGTTGCTTTATATGATGCCAAGCAAGCCATATTAGGATTTGCACAAGCGAATGGACGTTTGCCATGCCCTGCCACCAATAATGCTACAGGTGTATTTCCAGATGATACTGGAACTGCCAACCCCAACGCCAGCGGCGCTTGTGTCCAATCGGTAGGGTTTCTGCCAGCTACTACATTAGGCTTGCAACCAGCAGATGCGCAAGGCTTTGCGATTGATGCTTGGAATAATCGTATTAGATATGCAGTGACTACTGCTGACACAAATGCATTTACTTCAAACAACGCGATGAATAATCTTGGTATCTCAGCATTAGCGCCTGATTTAAGGGTATGTGCTACTTCAACAGCAGCTAACTGCACAGCAACTATCAATTTACTTAACAATGCAGTCGCAGTGATTTTTTCGACAGGTGAAACTGGGACTGTGGTAGCCGGTGGCAATGATGAAACAGCTAATCTAAACTTGGATAATATATTTGTTAGCCACGATGCAGCAGCAACAAGTGCACCAAATGGTGAGTTTGATCATATTATGGTTTGGATTTCGCCATTCATTCTTTACAACGCAATGATTCAAGCTGGGCAGTTGCACTAATTTTACATGAACGATAACCAACTTCTACGTTATAGCCGCCATATCCTTTTGCCACAGATTGAATACGCGGGTCAAGAAAAGCTCACAAAATCCCATGCGTTAATCGTTGGTGCGGGTGGTTTGGGTTCTCCAGCAGCCTTATATTTAGCAGCTTCTGGCGTAGGTAAATTAACGATTTGCGATTTTGATAATGTCGATCTAACCAATTTGCAGCGGCAAATTATCCATACTACGCAAAGTGTTGGCATCAATAAAGCGGTTTCTGCGCAGCAAACTATTTACGAAATTAACCCTGAAATAAACGTACAAACGATTCAACAAAAATCATCTGAAGCAGAATTTAAAACACTTGCCGAGCAGGCTGATGTGGTGATTGATTGCAGTGATAATTTTGCGACGCGTTATGCGTTAAACCGTGTATGTTTACAATTAAAAACCCCATTGGTTTCTGGCGCGGCGATTAATTTTGAGGGGCAGATTACAGTGTATGATTTTAGGCATGAAGCCAGTCCTTGTTACCACTGTTTGTTCCCCGACACGGGTAGTGACCAAGAAACACGCTGTGCGGAAAACGGGGTGTTTGCACCGCTGGTGGGCATGATAGGCACCACACAAGCAGCGGAAGCGTTGAAATTAATTTTGAATATTGGTGAGAGCTTACAAGGTAGACTATTGTTGCTTGATGCGCTTTCAATGGAATGGCGGACGATTAAGTTGGCGCGCGACCCTAAATGTGCGGTGTGCGCTTAGCTACAATTAACTATTAAAATACGGTCTTGAGAGCCACTGATCTTTAACAAATGGCCATGCGACCAGCAGGGCATTAATTTTGGCGTACGAATAATGTGCTTAAGCACATATATTCTACGGACAAGACCCTTGCGGTCTTAAGTGTTTATTTTCCACCAACCAAGTTCTTTACCGCGCTGACTAAATCGCCTGGCACAATCACAATTTTGCTATTGGCAGAACTGGCCAGTTTTTGCATGGCCGTGATGTAACGATCGCCCAATAAAAACGTGGCAGAAGTGTTGTTTTCTTTCACTGCATCTGAGATAAATTTAATCGACTCGGCTGATGCCTTGGCCGCTACCATTTGTGCTTCTGCATCTTTACGCGCAGCCTCTAAGCGGGCTTCTGCATTTAGTATTAATGATTGTTTTGCACCTTCTGCCTCCGTGACCACGGCTACGCGCTCACGTTCGGCTGCAGCTTGGCGCTCCATGGCATCTTGCATATTGCTGGATGGTTTAATGTCCTGAATCTCGACTGATTTTACGGTCAAACCCCAATCTAATGCCTCATCGGCAATAGCTTGTTTCAGCTCGCTTTTAATACGGTCGCGAGAGGTGAGTGCGTGATTTAATTCCATGCCGCCAATAATTGAACGTAAATTGGTTTGCACCATATTACGCATGGCCTCGCGAAAGTTTTCAATGCCATAGACTGCGCGTTCAATATTGCTTACTTTAATAAACGCGACCGCATTGGCTAAAATCACGGCGTTATCTGCTGTAATCACTTCTTGCTGTGGTATTTCTAAAATAATATCTTTAGTGGTCACTTTGTAACTTACGCGACTAAATACTGGGTTAATGACATGTAGACCTGGGCTTAATACGCCAGCAAATTTCCCTAGTCGTTCTACTACCCATTCTTCACCTTGTGGAACAATTCTGACACCCTTGAATATACCAACAATGGCTAAAAATATCAGTACTAAGCTAAAAATCTCCATTTTACTTTCCTTAAATAATTAAATAATCTTAATACGTAACGTGTTACCTTCTACCGCAACCACCGAAGCGTTGGTGCCTGCTTCGATGTTTTCATTCGCAATGGCAGGCCACTCACGGCTACCCATTAAGCCCTGTGTAAACATAATCGTACCAGTTTGATTTGGACCACACGTTTTTATTACTTCACCCACGCGGCCTATTTCTTCGCCTTGCGCTTGACCAACTCTAGAGTGCGTTTCAGTTTTTTTGTAATTCAGCTTCCATATTGCAAGTGAGCTGATTGATAATGCCGCAAACATCACAAATTACAATGCCAGTGCCACATTTGGGAACATCCACACCGCGATAGCCACACTAAGTGCGGAAACGCCAAACCATAATAAATAAACGGTGCCTGTGGCCATCTCAACAGCTAGCAAAATCAATCCAATTGCACCCCAAATCCACATTGCATCTAACATCGTCAGCCTCTTATTATTAAGATAAAAGTTACTAATAAAATCTACTAGGAAAATATCTTAGCATTAATTTTAAGCTTTATATCAAAATCCTCGCTTTTGACCAATTTACAACATTTAATAATTGATGATTATTTTAGAATAATTATTCTAAAATTTTCTAGAAACAAACTTACAAAATAAGTGTAAACTATTGATATTAATAGACTACATCTAAAATTATTTAATGGCTAATTTTTATAAACTTTCTATACCGCAAGATCGTACAGAGCGCTTGCAGTATATTAAACGTATGTTTCCACAGGCGTCAGGCGTGGCGTTGACTGATGAATGGCGTGGTGGCAGACATGAGGCAATTAAGCGTTTAAATACGATTGATATCGAAGCTTATAACCGCAATCGAAATTTTTTAAATGGCGCTGTTTCCAAGTTGTCGCCTTATTTCCGGCATGGTTGCTTAACTTTAAAAGAAGCCTCTGATAGCGTGCATAGCCGCTTTGGTGTGAAAGCTGAAGAGTTTATAGAAGAGCTAGCTTGGCGCGATTATTGGCGACGTGTTTGGTATGAATTGGGCAATGGAATTTTTAGTGATATTGAAGACCCCAAAGTAGCCTTGGGTGATAAATTATTGCCAGATTTTATACGCCAGGGCATCACAGGCTTACCTTGTATGGATGCGGTAATTCGAGATCTTACGCACGATGGTTATGTGCATAATCATGCGCGTAAATGGTTTGCCGCTTACGTGGTGCATTGGCTTAAAGTTGATTGGCGTGAGGCAGCAGATTGGTTTGAAAGTTATTTGCTAGATGGGGATAAAGCCTCGAATCACCTTTCATGGCAGTGGGTGGCTTCGTTAAATAGCTCAAAACCATATTTCTTTAATAAGGATACTTTGGCGCGTCATACGGGCGAAAAATACTGCTCAGGCTGTAAGGCAAACTGCCCATTTGATAACAGTCATGAGATGCTATACGAAAAATTATTTGGTGATACCCCACCTGAAAATGCCAAGGTAAGAAATGACGCAGTGCCCGATAGGGTCGCGTTTTCAGCAAATCGAGCAGTCGCAATTTATGTGCATGATGAAATGCTTTCATCCGCACATCCGCTCATGCATAAACCTATACCCAAAATTTTTGTATTTGAACCAAAAAATTACAATAAATGGCCACTTAAGCGCATACAGTTTGTTGCAGATTGCTTAAGTGAACTGATGGATGTAGAGGTGTGGATTGGTGATACAAACGACGTTTTACAAGCGCGTAATGTTGGCCAACTAATTACACAAGACACGCCCAACCAGCAAATAAAAACCTTATTAGAACCATTTAATACTAATTGGCAGCCAGAAGTTAAATTTATAGATGCTGAAATTAGTGAAAAACGTTTAAAACGCTTTTCACGTTATTGGGATAAAGCAGGTACAGAGTTGTTTGGTGACAAAGCAAATAGTGAATCATAAACTAGGGGATTAACAATGATTTTTTATATTGGGTTAGCGGTTGTTTTAATTTACTTCATCATGGCTTATAACAGTTTGATAAGTATTAAAAACAATGTTGCTAAAGCTTGGGCCAATATTGATGTGTTGCTTAAACAGCGTCATGATGAGCTACCTAAATTGGTAGATACCTGTAAACAGTATATGAAATATGAGCAAGAAACGCTTGATAAAGTTATAAAAGCGCGCGCCTAGGTGTTTGAGGCGGGCGAATCTAAAAATGTGACGGCTTTAGGTACTGCAGAAAGCATGCTAAGAAGTGGTTTAGGTCAACTGTTTGCGCTAGCGGAGTCTTATCCTGACCTAAAAGCGAATGAACAGTTTTTACATTTACACTCTCGCATTAGCGGCTTAGAGAATGCCATAGCAGATAGGCGCGAGTTTTATAACGATAGCGTGAATATTAATAATGTAAGAATTCAACAGTTTCCTGATCTTATACTAGCACGCTTGTTTAATTTCAAATCATTCGATTTATTAAAATTTGCGACAGAAGAGCTAACGGATATTGATATTAGCCAGCGTTTTAATAGCTAGATTTTTCAGATGCTGCGTGGTTTATGTGGGCATTATGCGGATGCGCTTACTTCAGCTAGTTATTTAAGTCTGTTTGCATTTGCCTTGCATGCAAATGATAAAAGAATCTGGCTCATAACAATGGGGCTCGTTGCACTCATCAGTTTTTTCGCTTGGTCATCCACTTTTAAACGTGCCCGTACTATTGCAGATATTGCTACTTCACGTATTGCATCGGCGGCACAAGGTTATGTAAAGCTATATGGCCGCGCAAGTGTTGATGCAGAAAATCTGATTACAAGCCCGTTAAGTGGTACACCCTGTGTTTGGTTTCGTTATTGGGTGTATAGCAAAGAAAATAGCGATCGTGAGTGGAGAGAAATCTCCAAGGGCGCGAGCGATACAACATTTGAAATCAAGGATGACACAGGTGTTTCAGTTGTGGACCCTGATTATGCAGAAGTGATTGGGCCAGACCGTCGCGTAACTTACCAGAACGGTTATAAACATGTAGAGGATCTGCTATATGCGGGTTCAATTTACGTATTGGGCGAGTTTTCTACCATCGGCGGTGCAAATTCTGTGCTCAATATAAAAGAAGATGTGGGTTTTTTACTTGCAGAGTGGAAGAAGAATCCCATTGCTCTAAAAAAACGCTTCGATTTAAATGGTGACGGTGAAGTTGATTTACGAGAATGGGAACTGGCACGTCGCCAAGCCATTAGAGAGGTAGAAAAGCAACATAGAGAAATTCGCTCTCAGTCAGGCATCCATATTATGCGGGCGCCGAGCGATAATAGGCTTTATTTGATTTCTAGTTTATCCCCGCAAAAGCTGAGGCAACGCTATGTGTGGTGGAGCATATTTCATTTGCTGATATGTTTTGCAGCCACAGGGGCACTGCTTAAATTTAGTTTTTAGCTAGTGCGGACTTCGCTAAAAGCAGTAATTCAATGTGGTAAAATCTAGTCCATATGAATACTGCAAACACACCACAAAACGACCTTAGTAAATCTTTTGACCCAAAATCCATAGAGAGCAAATGGTATGCATTTTGGGAGAGCAAAGGCTATTATGCTGCAGGCCTAGACAACACGAAGCAAGATAACTTCTGTATCTTGCTGCCTCCACCTAATGTCACCGGTACGCTGCACATGGGGCATGGCTTCAACCAAACCTTAATGGATACGTTGACGCGCTACCACCGCATGCGTGGCGACAATACATTATGGCAACCAGGGACTGATCATGCGGGTATTGCCACACAGATTGTGGTTGAGCGTCAGCTCGATGCGCAAGGCGTAAGTCGGCACAGTCTTGTCCAAGACCATGGGTATAAGCTTGGTCGTGAGAAATTCCTAGAAAAAGTATGGGAATGGAAAGAATATTCCGGCGGCACCATTACTAAGCAAATGCGTCGGCTTGGCACATCGCCAGATTGGTCACGTGAGCGCTTCACTATGGATGAAGGCTTGAACAAAACCGTCACCGAAACTTTTGTACGCTTGTATAACGAAGGCTTGATTTACAGAGGGAAAAGACTAGTAAATTGGGATGTAAAACTCGGCACTGCCGTTTCAGATTTAGAAGTGGTGCAGGAAGAAGAAGATGGCTTCATGTGGCACATCAACTACCCACTTGCTAGCGGTGATGGTCATTTGACGGTTGCTACAACGCGCCCGGAAACTATGCTGGGCGATGTGGCGGTGATGGTGCATCCAGAAGATGAGCGTTATAAACATCTCATCGGCCAAAACGTTAAGCTGCCATTATGTGACCGTGAAATCCCAATTATTGCTGATGATTATGTAGATTTGGAATTCGGTACCGGCGTAGTTAAAGTCACGCCGGCGCATGATTTCAATGACTATGCGGTTGG
>JANNOS010000127.1:0-12298 GCA_031399315.1 Methylophilaceae bacterium
TTTGACTTGGTGCGCTACCATAACGAAGGTGCGGCATTTAGTTTTTTAAGCGATGCGGGCGGTTGGCAAAAATGGTTTTTTACAGGCATCTCAATCGTTGCATCGGTAGTGATTACTTACCTAATTAAAAAAAACAGCACACAAAAACTTTTTTGTTTTGGGCTTGCCTTAGTATTAGGTGGCGCAATTGGTAACTTGTACGACCGTGTGACATTAGGTTATGTAGTAGATTTTTTATCGTTTCACCTCAACGATTTATATTGGCCAGCATTTAATGTGGCCGATAGTGCAATTTGTGTTGGTGTAGGGTTGTTGCTTTTAGATAGCTTTAAATCACCTAAAACTGAATAAACTAAACGCGTTTACACATAAGGATTCTAGCGTTTTAACGCGAGGAGAATAAAAGTGCCAGATTGGAAAAAACTCATCGCAGGAAAAATTGCGATTGCCAAAAAGGGTAACGTTGCTGGCAAGTTAAATGCAAACATCCGTGTGCCTGCTGGGCAGAAGCAAGTAACTAACTTCCCAACGCTCGACTTAGGCATTATCCCCGATGTGAATCAAAGCAACTGGAAACTACGTGTTTATGGCTTGGTAGAAAACGAACTCAATTTGGATTGGACTGCCTATCAAGCCTTACCGCAAACCACCGATGTATCAGATTTTCATTGTGTTACAAGATGGACTCAGCTAGATATGGATTGGGTGGGCGTAAAGGCTCAAGAAATTTTAATGATGGCTGCCCCTTTGGAAAACGCCAAACACGTCACTTTGCATGGTTACGATGGCTATACCACCAATTTGCCATTAGAAGTTTTGTTAGATGACGATGTGATGATTGCGCACTCTGTGTTAGGTTCCCCGCTGACCACCGCGCATGGCGGCCCTGTGCGCATGATTGTGCCAAAACGCTATGCTTGGAAAGGTGCAAAATGGCTAAAAGCCATTGAGCTACATGAGCATGATAGGCGCGGGTTTTGGGAGGTGCGCGGTTACCATAACGAAGCTGACCCGTTTAAAGAAGAACGTTTTTCAGACGACGAGTAATAAGCAACGTTTATGTTGGAACTGGATTTTACTTTTACAGAAAAATGCTGGTTATGGCAGGGCAAAGGCGCTTGGCATTTTATTACGGTGCCAAAAAACCATTCAGAAGAAATCAAGTTTTTTACTGACAATCACTTTGGTAAACGCCGCGGTTGGGGCGCCGTACGCGTAACTGCGAACATAGGAAAAAGCGAGTGGCAGACCTCGATATTTCCTTCAGCTAGTTTAGAGGCTTACATATTGCCAGTAAAAATGGATATAAGAAAAAAAGAAAAAATAGCAGTTGGCGATAGCGTAGAAATAAGGCTAAAAATTGCCGTTTAAATAACACTAGCCAACTCAGTAATGCGTTATTTCTTTATAGAAAACTTTTTAACTAGCTCAAATATTGCAACGCAAATTGCGCCCACTAGCAAACCGACTATAGCATCAATCAACATAGGTGCAACAACCTTGAGAGCCCCGCCAACTGCTGCCAAGCTCTGCACATTAGCTACGATGCCTTCGCTTAAATGATGCACAAACGGCAAGCCGTGCCCAATAATGCTGCCGCCCACTAAGAACATGGCGGCAGTACCTGCAATGCTTAAAAATCGCATTAAATAAGGGGTGCCAGCCAGTAACCAACTACCAATTTTGCGGACAATTTGTTTGTAAATGCTAGCACCCTTTTTTAGCATCATATGCAAACCAATGTCATCTAATTTGACAATACCTGCCACCAAGCCATACACACCGACGGTCATAATGAGCGCAATCGCAGACACTACCGCTACTTGTTTGCTAAATGTGGCAGTGGCTACGGTGCCAAGTGCAATGACAATTATTTCAGCAGATAAAATAAAGTCGGTACGAATCGCCCCTTTGATTTTGTCTTTCTCAAGCGCAACTAAGTCAACTTTGGGATCTTCTATAGCTTGTTTAATCTCGGCTTCGTGAAGCTCATCTTCATGCTTGCTATGTAAAAACTTGTGCGCAATTTTTTCAAAACCCTCAAAACATAAAAATGCACCCCCTATCATCAGCAAAGGGGTAATTAACCATGGGATAAAATAACTAATAGCCAGTGCTGCAGGCACTAGAATCAACTTGTTAATAAACGAGCCCTTTGCGACGGCCCATACAACAGGCAACTCGCGCGAGGCATCTACGCCAGAGACTTGTTGCGCATTGAGCGCTAAATCATCGCCCAGCACGCCCGCGGTTTTTTTAGCCGCCACCTTAGTCATCACAGAGACATCATCTAACATCGTGGTGATGTCGTCCAACAACATGAGTAAACTGCCACCTGCCATATTTAATCCCTATTTTTTAACTATTTTGTATTCTAACCAATAATGCTAGAATAATCGGATGTTGTCGCAAAAATTATTCCGCTGGGTAAATAAGTTCGCATTATTTGCGATTATATTTGCGTCGCTTGCACCTAGCATATCGCATGCTTTGGCTGCGCAGCAAGGCGCCAATACCTTTGCCCAAGAAATATGTAGTACCAATGGTAAGAAAATTATCATACAAGTCGTTACTACCAAAGGTCAGCAATTAGCGACTGAGTTGTCTGGACAATCTACCGGCGAAAAAATGCCTGCTGGCATACAACATCATTTACAACATTGTCCATTCTGCGCAAACCCTAGCACTGATGCGGCCATTCAAGCACCTCATGCACCGATTGTTGCTGTCTTAACTCAAGAAGCGCAGCACACTGCTGCAACATTTCAAGTAGATTTACCACGCTTTTCAGTACTCCCCCCGCCTGCACAGGCACCCCCAGCACTTTAATTAAACCAAGTTATATCAAGGCTGGTTCGCTAATTGCGAACGGCATTTTATTTGCTACCCGCATTTAAGCGGCTGCAAAGGTTTAATTGGAGTCAACATCATGATTTATATACAAATTCAAGACGTACTTAAAGTTAAAAGAAAAGCTTGGGGTCGCAAAATCACTCTTTGTGAAGTTGCAATTGCAACAGGTATCAGCCGCACCACACTCTTCCGCATTATGAAAAACGAAGGCTACAGCACAGTGACCGACCAGATCGATAAGTTATGCACATTTTTTGAATGTGAAATTCATGAGCTAGTCAAATTTGTGCCAGATAGTCAGCTAAATACACATGTGATTGCTACGTAAACTAATTACAGGGAATTGAGGAAAAAATGAATAAAACTCTATTAGCTAGTGTACTAGCGGTGCTACCACTTTTAGCATATGCAGAACATAATGAAGATATTGCATTAGACGAAATTAATGTAAGCGCGCCGACACTAGATAGCCGCATTATCCGCTACCCTGCGACAGTGGAGACTTACAACAAACAGCAAATTGAAGATACTGTTAATGCGACAACTTCGATGCAGACACTGAAGTATTTGCCGAGTTTTCAGGTACGCGAGCGCTATATTGGCGACCGCAACGGGCCAATCGCTACACGGACTACTGGTACGCTATCCTCCGCACAAACACTGCTGTATGCAGATGGCATACTGCTTTCTAACCTGTTGGGTAATTCATTTGGTTTTGCGCCGCGCTGGGGTTTGGTGAGTCCCGAAGAGATTGAAAGTGTGAGCATTTTATATGGCCCATTTTCGGCACTGTATGCAGGTAACTCATTAGGTGGTGTCATTAGCTTGCATACGCAGATGCCGAAAAAATTTGAAGTGCATGCCAGCGCACAAACTTTTGCGCAAAATTTTGAGCTATATGGCACAGATGAAACATATAAGGGCAACCATGAAACAGCGTCTATTGGCAACAAAGTCAATGACCTTAGTTTTCTGTTAACAGTAGATCGCTTAGAAAATGTGGGCCACCCGCAAACATTCTCTAACGCTACACTTTCAACCACTGCGCCAGGCGCTAGCCCTGTGGTTACAGGCGCATTTGCCGATAAAAATGAACGTGACCAAAACCGCGTGACTTTTGGTGCAACAGGCATTGATCATACTGAGCAGCTGAATGTGAAACTAAAAGGTGCTTACGATATCACGCCAGAAATTAAAGCAGCCTATACCTTGGGCGTGTGGGATTTAGATAGCCGTACCGATGTGGATAGCTACATTAAAGATGCGGCTGGTAATGCGGTGTACAACGGTCGCGTTAATTTTAATGGTACGCGCTATGATGTAGTTGGCTTTAGCCCAGCAGAGGTGGAAGCGTTCCACATTATGCAAGCATTGGACGTGAAATCTAACACCAAAGGTTTTTTTGATTGGCAGGTGACATTGTCTGATTATGATTACCAAAAAGATAAGAATAGCGCATCTACTGCACCGTCAACTGGCACTGTGGCAGCGGGTAACCCTTATTTAAACCGTACAGGGCGAGTGACAGATTTAGCAGGTTCAGGTTGGACAGCATTAGAGGTGCGCGGTACTTTACGCCCGAAAGATCACACCATAGAAGTAGGCTACCATGTGGACGATTACAACTTGCATAGTGATACCAATAACACGACAGATTGGTCGCACGGCAACAAAGGCATTTTATCTGCCAGTTCGCGTGGGCAAACGCAAACACATGCCTTATACGTGCAAGATAAATGGCAGATGAACCCAGAATGGGCGCTTACATTGGGTGGTCGCACCGAATATTGGGAAGCCAGCGAAGGTCGCAACCAAACCATATTGGGGGGATTGCTACGCACAGCTAATTATAAAGACCAATCTGAGACTAAATTTTCACCTAAGCTGTCATTAAGCTTCGAGCCGCAGCCTGCTTGGGGTTTCAGAGCATCGCTTGGGCAAGCGTTTCGCTTCCCCACTGTAAGCGAGTTGTTTCAGCAGCAAGCACAAGGCAATACCATTGTGGAAAACAACCCCAATTTAAAAGAAGAAGAAGTAATTTCTGGCGAATTGACTGCTGAACGCCGATTTGAAAATGGTTTAATTCGCGCTAGCTTATTCCACGAGACCAAATTTGATGCACTGATTAGCCAAACTGTGAGCAATGGCAGTGCAATTCCTTTTGGGTCAGGCACTTGTGGCGCAACCACTTGTTCGTTCATTCAAAATGTCGAGCATGTACGTACAAACGGCATAGAGCTTTCAACCATTTGGGAGGATGTTGGTATTCATGGCTTGGATATTTTGGCCAATGCCACTTTTACATATGCGGAAATTTTGCGCAACGATATTAACCCTGCCACGCACGGTAACAAGCCTTTGCGCATTCCTAAACAGCATTACAAGCTGACCGCTACTTATCACCATGGTGATAAATTGACTTATTCGCTAGGTGCGCGTTACAGCGGGAGACAGTACAATACGCTGGATAATACTGACGTAAATCCTGACACTTTTGGTGGTACCAGTAAATATTTCTTTGTGGATGTAAAAGCCAACTACAAATTTGCAGATAGATTTACCGCAAGTGTCGGTGTGGATAATATCAATAACTACAAAGCTTATGTGTTTCATCCATACCCACAGAGGACAGGCTATCTACAACTTAAGTTTGATTACTAGAAAATTATTAGGGAAATAATAATGCGTAATTTTTTACAGATATTTAGTTTGTTATGTAGTCTTTTGTTAGCTTTCAATACGAATGCGCACGAAGCACACACGCAGCATACCGCCAGCCGATTAGCAATTTCAGTCGTATTTGATGAGGTTGGTAAGCTGTGGCGAGCTAGTGTGCACGACGGCTTTGTGCAGGTAGATAGCAGTGCCGATTTAGGAAAAACCTTTAGCAAGCCCGTGAAAGTGAACCAAACAGCCATGAAAATTGCTGCAGAGGGTGAGGCGCGACCAAAAATCGCTGTGTTGACAGGTAATATTTACCTGACTTGGACGCAAGCTTTAAAAACGCCGTATGCTGGCTATATTTGGTTTGCAAGATCAATTGATGGTGGAAAAAGTTTTGAGAAACCTTACATCGTTCATACAGACCGTGCAGAGATTACGCACCGTTTTGACGCGTTGAATGTATCACTCAATGGTGATATCACACTAGCGTGGGTAGATAAGCGTGATTTGTTAGCGGCTAGGGCAGCAGGAAAAAATTATGACGGTGCAGCTATTTATTATGCGGTTTCTACAGATGCGGGTAAAAGTTTTAAGCATGAGCAAAAGTTGGCCGATAGTAGTTGTGAGTGCTGTCGCATTGTCACCACCAACAAACCAGATGGTACGACAACTGTATTATGGCGGCACGTATTTGAAGGCAGTGAGCGCGACCATAATATTGCCGAAATCCCTAAAGCTGGCGCAAAGCCAGCACCACATCGCGCTACGTTTGGTCACTGGGTGATTGATGGCTGTCCGCACCACGGCGCGGCACTAGCCAGCGGAGGTCAAGGCGCCAATTGGTGGGGCTATCACATGGCCTACTTTGATGGCAATGATAAGAAACCTGGTTTGTACTACAGCCGTATGGATGGCGTCGCTTGGGCAAGTTCGCCTGCCAAAAAATTTGGTGATAATACTAAGCAAGCAGGTCACCCTGCTATTTTAAGTATGGGCGAACAAGTGTGGTTGGTATGGCGCGAAATTAAAGAGGGAAAATCCAGCATGTTAGGCATGTTTTCTGACGATGATGGCAAGTCTTGGACTGATGCGAAAGTGCTCGCATCTACCAGTCAAAAAGCTGATTACCCAATACTCATTCAATACAAAAACTTGCCTTATTTAGTATGGAATACCCAGCAAGCTGGGCTACAAGTTGTATTGTTAAGCAAATAAAAAAAATTAAAATGACATCTAAACCTCTTCCTTGCCATCATTTAAAGAGTTCACCTCAATAAAGTAGCTAATCTTGGTACGTGGGTTTAAGTAATGTGCTACTTCTAGCGGCAATTGGTTAGCGTGTATACAACTTAAAATATTAATTTTTGGCTCATCGCGTAAATCTATGATGCGTGGATTTTGTCGATTTACAAGCGGGTCATGCACCATCACATAAGGCCTTAATGGCTTGTTAGGGTTCGATGAAACAATGATGCCGTGAACGCCTGATGAGAGTTGTACGATACTGCCAGGTGGGTAAATGCCAAGTTCTTTAATCAAGTGCTTAAGTAATGTTTCGTCGTACTTTGAGCGCTGATGTGCATACATGAAAGCCAAGGCTTCATATGGAGTTTTGCTTAGTGCTGGGTTTTGTGGATTGCACAAATCGTCATAGCAGTTTGCTAATGCGACTAATCTTGCTAAAGGGTCAATTTCATCGGCTTTCAGGCGATCAGGATAACCAGTTCCGTCGGCATGTTCATGGTGTTGTAAAATAATTTTTCCAACACGGTTTGGCAGGCCAACTTCTTGCGCTATGCGTGCACCAATCTCAGAATGCATTTCATAATGCGCTTGCTCAGATTTGGTGAGCGGACCTGCTTTATTTAAAATATTGCTGGCGATTTCAGCTTTACCAATATCGTGAAACATTGCTGCCATGCCAAGTAAGCGTAAATCTTCTTTAGACATTTCAATAGATTTAGCCATCATTAGCGAAAGTACGGTGACATTCAGTGCTTGTTGATAATTTTTATCACTCGAGCCATTGCCATTAAGCGCATGGATAGCAACATCACCTTCCATGAGTGCCGTATCTACCATGTCACTGACCAATTGAGTCGTTTGTTTAATGCATTCTTTAGGTGTGTGTATGAGGTTGTTAGTAACATGTCGCGCGATATCACTCGCGATTACAAATTTCTTCTCACTCTCTTCAATTGATGCATAAAGATTGACCAAGCGTTCAACTTTAGGATCCATCTTTATTGGCTCATTGCTTGCCATTGCACCCAGTCGATCTTCTGTTGCTTCGGAAGTGGCTATCGGTTTTTTATTTGTGATGGTATCTATAGGTAATGGTGTGCAGTCACTACGTTTTGGGTCGTAACGTAATTTTTTTAAACCGATACTTTTAATTTTATAAATTTGTTCTTCATCTTTAACCTTAAAATTACTTAAGGTAAATGGATGATCCATCCATCCTAAATCAAGATGAACGTATAAACCAACTTGAAGTTGGTTAATGTCAATAAAATTGGCTTCGTTAGTATGCATTTTTGTTATTCCTGTTATTTTTTGAGGCTAATAAATGAGTGAAATCCGCTGTGGGAATAGGTTTGCTGTAAAGGTAGCCTTGCGCTTCTTCACAACCCATGTTTTTAAGAAAGTCTGCGTGAGCAATGGTTTCTACCCCTTCAGCAATCACAGAAAATCCTAGGCTCCGCGCCATCGCATAAATCGCGTTTGTAATACCAGCATCGTCCAAATCATCTGGTAGGCCGCGTACAAAAGATTGATCAATTTTAATTTTGTCCAGCGGCAAACGTTTGAGGTTTGAAAGCGAAGAATAACCAGTACCAAAGTCATCAATAGCTAGGCGCACACCTAGTTGCTTAATGCGATTGAACGTGTCTATGACGTATTCGGTATTTTGCATCACAGTACTCTCGGTTATTTCTAGTTCGAGTATATTGGGTGGGCAATTGGTTTCGATTAAAACGCCATATACGGTATCTGCAAAGTTGCTGCGCATGACCTGTATGCCAGAAACATTGACTGAGATCCATTGCATCGGATGACCTTCTTTAATCCATTCCTTAGCTTGCAGCGCAGCTTGGCGTAGTACCCACTCGCCGATAGGCACGATTAAGCCAGTTTCTTCCGCAACAGGAATAAATCTAGCGGGCGAGACTAATCCAAGCTCCGGATGGTTCCAGCGGATAAGCGCTTCTGCACCAATAATATCGCCGTTGATGAGTGAAACCTGTGGTTGGTAATATACTTCAAATTGATTTCGCTCTAAGGCACGTCTAAGTTGGCTTTCTACAATAAAACGCTCAACAACGTTTTTGCTAAGTTCAGCAGAATAGAAACAATAGTTGTTTTTACCCTTATTTTTTATTTGATACATCGCCATATCTGCGGCTTTAATGGTGCTATCTACATCGCTGCCGTCTCTAGGGAACATGGATATCCCAATGCTGGCGGTGCTAAAAATTTCACAGCCCGCAATATTAAATTCGGCTTGTAGCGAGTGTATAATTTTTTTAGCAATCAACTCTGCATCTTCCTGATGATGAATTTTGTCTACCATTACTAAAAACTCATCGCCACCTAATCGTGCTAATACATCAATTTTTCGTAAGCACCTGTTGATTCTTTCAGAGACTTCACGCAGCAATTTATCGCCAATTTGATGCCCAAGGCTGTCATTAATGGCTTTGAATCGATCGAGGTCGATAAACAGAAGCGCAATTTGATGGTTTTCACGCTCAGCCCGTTTAATTGCCTGATCTAGTAGTTCGTTGAAAAGTCGACGATTGGGTAAGCCTGTGAGCGGGTCATGGTTGACGAGCTCATGCAATTGGCTTTGTGAGCGCTTACTCTCAGTGATATCCTCAAAAACGCCGACGTAATTAATTGTATTGCCATCTTCATTTTTAACGGCTGTGACGGTGAGCCATTCTTGATAGTGCTCACCATTTTTTCTGGTATTTGCGACTTCGCCGTGCCACTTTCCATCTTGCGAAAGGCTGCGCCAAATTTCGTGATTTTTTCTCTGTAATATTTTAGGTGCGGCACCTAAAACCTCATCTTCACTAAAGCCAGTAATATCAATAAAGCCTTTATTAATACCTGTAATGCATGCATTGGTGTCCAGAATCATAATGCCTTCAGATGCACTATCGAATGCGATTTTAGCTTGGTGCAGTTTTTTACTAGCGCTATATTTTTGTATAGCGACACTGATAGACCTGCCAATCGCCATCAGAGAGCCAAGCTCTTGTGGTGTGGTTTTAATCAGGTCATGGCAACGCTCAATAATCATGTTTCCCCACCATGTGTTACTAGAAAATAATGGAACGATCACAATGGATTGTGTGTCATGTTGTTTAAGAATTTTGCGCTCATCGCTAGGTAAGTCTCTAATATCGCCAAACACAGGATTACCTTCTTTGAGCTCATCGCTCCAACGTCGTAAACGGGACTCATTAAAATTGATGTTTTCAAAATTTTTGCTTGGATTAGAAAATCCTGGCATTGACCATTTGTGTAAAATTTTTGAGTAAGCAGTTTGTGGTGCTTTATTATTTTCAACTTCGTTTTGTAAAATAGTCGCACGTGTAAAATGCAATGCGAGGCATAGCTGTTCTAATACTCTAGGCGCTACGCTATGCCAAGAATCAGCAGAGTGCAGCAGCCAATCGCATGAAATGAGCGCATCTAATACTGCGCTTCGATTGCGCAGGTTGTTTTCTGTCAGCTTACGTTCTGTAATGTCGCGTCCTAATGTGACTAAGCTTTGGCGGCTTCCATCCTCGTTATAAAGGGGCACCTTAATCACATCTAATATTGTTTCGCCGCCTTGCGGTAGCAGAATTATTTCTTCGCTTCTAACAGACTTTCCTGATTTCCAAGCTTGCTCATCTGTGGCGATCGAATGCCGAAGCGTTTCTTTAAAGATAGGATCAACGAGACTAATAAGCTCAATATCAGTTTTAAATTTATAGTCATCTGCATTAATGTTAAATAGTGCTAACCCGCTAGTGTTTGCCTCTAACCAGCGATTTTTTGCATCTTTTAGACAGATTAAATCTGGGCTCGCATCAATCAAGTTGCGTAGGAGCTCTTCGGCATTGCGTAATTGCAATTCAGTACCAACTCGGTCAGTAATGTCATACATATGCAAGGCATGGCTTGATTCAAATCCATTTAATATTGCATTACTTGAAACAAATACTTTAAGCGTGCGCAGCGTGTCGCCTGAGGCATATTGCAATATAAATTCTGAATTTGCATTTTTTAGTTGATTTAAAATATGCTTATTCACGGCTTTAGGCAGCTGTCCAGCGCCAGTGTCAACGAGTGCGCTATTCAAATTGAAAATTTCGAGCGCGTAAGGATTCGCATAGCTTACATTACACTTTGTATTAATCGCCATAATGGCAACACCTTGCAATGAGTTTAGCAAGCGCCAAGCGAGTGTGAGCTCGTGCGGATCAGATTTTCTCAAGTTACCAATTAGTTTGGGTCTTACCTGAAATGACGGCGTTGTTTTTGTGTTTTTCAATTGTGTTAAGTCTCATTAAGGTACTGTAAATAATATGAATGACTAAATTCTTAACGACCAAATCCATTAAAACTTAAGCAAAATTTAAGTTTTTTTAGTGCCTATTTAAAGCGGCTTAAATAGGCTGTAGCACGCATATATCAAGGATAAAGATGTGAGTAGAGTAGGCTTAATGAGTAGCACATTGAAAAATGCAAAACTCCCCCCACCTAATTAACAACTAAATTGATTGGGAGGCAATATGCGTTTCGATAAACTGACTACAAAATTTCAACAAGCGATAAATGATGCGCAAAGTATTGCGCTGGGTGCAGATAATACGGCGATAGAGTCGCAGCACTTACTGCAAGCGTTGTTAAATCAAGAAGATGGTGGGACGAGTTCGATACTTTCCAAAGCAGGTGTGCAGCTCAACTCTCTAAAAACCAGCTTGACTGCAGCCATTAACAATCTGCCAAAATCTTCTGAAATGAGCGGCGAAGTGGCGATTTCGCGCGATTTGAATAACCTGCTTAACGTGACCGATAAACTCGCGCAAAAACGTGGTGATGCCTATATTGCCAGCGAATTATTTTTGCTGGCACTGGCAGATGACAAAAGTGGAACAGGTAAATTATTGAAGCAAAATGGCTTAACAAAGGATGCTCTGGAAGCCAGTATCCATGCGGTTCGTGGCGATGCCAATATTAATGACCAAGAAGGCGAAAGTAATCGTGAAGCGCTTAAAAAATACACGCTGGATTTAACTGAAAGAGCGAGATTGGGGAAGCTCGACCCAGTGATTGGGCGCGATGACGAGATTCGCCGCACGATTCAAATTCTCGGGCGCCGTACCAAAAACAACCCTGTGTTGATAGGCGAGCCTGGTGTAGGTAAAACCGCGATTGTAGAAGGGTTGGCGCAGCGCATTGTGAATGGTGAAGTGCCCGACTCGCTGAAAAACAAAAAAGTGTTGTCGCTGGATATGGCGGCTTTACTGGCGGGTGCTAAATATCGCGGTGATTTTGAAGAACGCTTGAAAGCGGTGCTGAAAGAATTGGCGCAGGATGAAGGTCAAGCCATTGTATTTATTGATGAAATTCACACTATGGTGGGTGCAGGTAAGGCGGAAGGCGCGATGGATGCGGGCAACATGCTCAAACCCGCTTTGGCACGTGGTGAGTTGCACTGTGTAGGCGCGACGACGCTTGATGAGTATAGAAAATATATTGAAAAAGACGCAGCTTTAGA
>JANNOS010000160.1:0-10520 GCA_031399315.1 Methylophilaceae bacterium
CATGTATTTAGCATGCGCCTCAACCAGTGAGCGATATTCTGCTTTTACTGCATCGCTATCGTAGTCAAAATAAATATTACGTTTAGATAAAATGTTGTTTGGATCCCTCAACGCACTATCGCCGCCAGCGTTTGCGCTACTATCAATGGCAACTTCTTTAATTGCGCCAGTATCAGCACCCGCATCTGTACTTACAGTGCCTGGGCTTTTATCTTCTACCTTGGCTGGTGCGATTGGTGTGCTTTTACAAGCCACCAAGAACACCGACGCCATAGCGAGGACGATTAATTTTGTGTTTAGTTTTGGTAGATGGTTCATAGTTTTCTCCTGTTATTATCACGATTAAGCATATATTAAATTACAAAAAAATTAAGGTCAGTTTTATTTGGCAAACAGTCAACTTATTTAGCGAGAGGGCCCCAAGCTGGTTCACGCACATCTCCACCAGACGATTCTTTTAAGCGTTGACGTACTTTCCCATCTGATGAAACTGCGGCTAAAGCTCCGCGTCCGCCTACTTTTGTCGCGTACAAAATCACACGGCCATTTGGGGCAAAACTAGGTGACTCATCTTGAGCGCCTTCACTTAGCAACTGTACTTGACCACTGGCTAAATCCTGTAGGGCTACTCTAAATTTACCACCATCATTGCGAATATACGCCAAACTTTTACCATCTGGTGAAAAACGAGGACTTACATTATAACTACCTTCAAATGTCACACGACTTGGACTACCGCCATCAGTGGACACTTTATATATTTGCGGTCTACCACCGCGGTCAGAGCTGAAATATATCCAACTACCATCAGGTGAAAATGTAGGTTCAGTATCAATTGCGCTGCTTTTAGTAATTTGTTTTAAGCCGCCGCCACTTGAATCCACCGTATAAATTTGGGAGTTAGCGCCATAAGTGAGAACAATCGCTAACTTGCTACCATCTGGCGACCAAGCAGGTGCGCTGTTATTACCTTTATAATTAGCCAATACTGTGCGGCTACCACTGGTGAGCGACTGCACAAAAATAATTGGTTTTTTCTTCTCAAAAGAAACATAAGCTAACTTATTACCATCTGGCGACCATACTGGCGAAATAATTGGCTCATTGGATGAAACAACTGTTTGGGGATTATATCCATCTGCATCGGCCACCTGCAGTGAGTAGCGCTTACCTGACTTAGTAATATACGCAATACGGCTAGCAAATAGACCCGTTTGTCCTGTCAGTTTTTGGTAAATAATATCAGCGATTTTATGTGCAGTTGTGCGTGTTTGATTCGGCGATATTTGATAGTCCATCCCAGCCAACTGGGTTTGTTTAAGCGCATCCATCAAATGAAATGACACTTTTAACTTTCCACCAACGCTTTCTACACTGCCAACCGTCACGGCTTGCGCCTGTAGTGCGGTCCATTCAGTATATTTTATTTGGTCAGGCTTTGTTGGCAAGTTTGCCATACCGCGCGTCTCTAGCACACGAAACAAACCACTGCGGTGCAAATCTGCAGCGATAATTTCACTTATATTCTCTTTAGTGCTGCCAGCTCCGCCAAATGGAACAATTGCAATGGGAATTTGTTGCGCGCCGCCGCCGCTAATTTCAATTTCTAAGGCGCCATGAGCAGTTGCCGCTATTAGAAATACGGCACAAAAAAACACACATCTAATTTTGTTCATACGTTATTAGTATCTTATTTTTGAAAAAGTTCAGTTAAATTCTACTGCAAACACAACACGATGCTAGTCGTTTTACATTTCAATTACAATTTTTACGCTTTGTTTACAAGCTAATCATTCGGTTTAAATTTAAGGTTTAAACTTCTAAAGTTGGAAAATAAGTCAGGGTCACTAGGTAAAGGTAGTGGCTCAGAGGCAATAATGGCGCGCTCCACAGCGTCATCGCACGCTGAATTTCCACTGGATTTAGTAATTTTTGGGCTACTACTTAACTCACCAGTTGGTAACAAGTTAATATCGAATCGCACTTCTGGATTACCATCGCCACACAAGGTTTTATTGACATGACTGCGAATTTTAGCTTGGATTTTAGCTTTATATTCACCAATAACACTCGCACTTGCGGCACTTGCCTGCTTATCGCTCGCTGCATTTTCATCTGATAAAGCATCTTGCTGCAATTTTTTCAAAGCATCTTTTTGTTTTTTCTCATCCGCTTTTTTATCATTCATCTCATCGTTGCGCAGCTCTGCTTGCAAAGTTTCTAACTTTTTCTTTTTTTCTAGCTCTTTTTCTTTTTTAACTTGTGCTAATTTTTCTAACTTAGCTTTTTCCTCTAGCTCTTTTTTTTCAAGTTCTTTTTTCTTGTTTTCAAGCTCAATATCTACTTTAGGTTCTTCTGGTTTAGGTTCTTCAAGCACAGGCTTAGGAGGTTCTTCAACAATAGGTTTGGGTTGCTCTTCAATAATCGGCTTTGGCGGTTCTATAATGGGCGGTGGCTGTGTGCTGGGCAATTTGTCCCACAGTTCGACCTCTGTCACATTTAAAACAGGATGTGCCGCTTTCCAATTAAACGAAAACAACATACCCGCCAGCAACACCGCATGTACGGCAATAGCGCATATAGCCGCTTTCCAAGCATCTGAATTTTCATGCCGTCTTATCATGGTTACTTTTAAGGGGCTGGTTTAAAAAGCAAACCAACTTTCTCCACCTTGGCCTGTTTTAGCAAGTCCATCACTTCAATCACTTTGCCATACTGCGTTTTTTCGTCTGCTGCCACAACCACAGGGCGATCTTTAGTTTTAAGCTGACTTTTAATTTCAAATAGCAATTTATCGCGCGCATAAGCTTTACCTTCGATTTCTGCGATACCATCTTTTTGCACTGTCACAACGATGGGCGCACCCACTGGCTTCATGGCCTGACCCACTTTTGGCAGCTCTACCAAACCAGGGTTCGTCATCGGTGCCGTCACCATAAAAATCACCAACAACACTAAAGTTACATCAATATAAGGTACGACGTTGATTTGATTCATCATGCGGCGTTTGCGAGTCCGTGCCATGACTTAACTCTTCCTTTGTAGAATATTTGTGAACTCTTCCATAAAGCTTTCATAACGTACCGAAAGCCTATCGACAGAACTCGCAAAACGGTTATAGGCAATCACCGCTGGTATCGCTGCAAATAGACCAATCGCGGTGGCAACTAGCGCTTCTGCGATACCAGGTGCAACCTGACTAAGTGTGGCTTGAGCAACATTTGAAAGGCCGCGAAACGAATTCATAATTCCCCACACCGTGCCAAATAGCCCAATATAGGGGCTAACCGAGCCAACTGACGCAAGAAATGGCAAATGTGCATCCAAGTCATCCAACTCGCGATTGTAAGCCGCGCGCATGGCGCGGCGCGAACCTTCCATCACATCACTGACCTCCATGCGAGCTTGCTGTTTATGGCGAATAAATTCTTTAAAGCCTGCCTCGAAAATGCTGGCCATACCTTGTGGCTTGCGGCGTCCTGCGGTAACACCATCATACAATTTATTTAAATCACCACCGCTCCAAAATGCATTTTCAAACTCTTCAGACTCTTTTTCTGCACGCCTAATTGTCGCCACTTTAATAAAAATATACCACCACGAAAATATTGACGTAATAAGCAATATTGCCATCACTAGCTGTACTGGCAAACTGGCGCCAGTAATTAATGTTAATAAAGACATATCATTTGCTACCGTCATATTTGCTCCATCTTTAGTCTAATTTTGTCGGGAATTGCAGTGGGCTTAAAGCTTAACGTGTCTACACAAGCTATTTTTACTTGGGCTTCGATAAGTGTTTGCTGATTGACGCTGATTTTTTGTAAAAATTCAAAACTGCCACGTCCTATTTTTGAAATTTCGCTAGAAACATTTAATAAATCATTAAATTTTGCGGGCTTTTTAAACGCAATTTGCATGCTGTGCACCACAAAGATCACATTTAACACATCTTTTAAATAAGTTTGCTCAAACCCTAAGTGGCGCAACCACTCTGTACGCGCGCGCTCCATAAAATTCAAATAATTACTGTGATAAACCACACCGCCGCTATCAGTATCCTCATAGTAAACTCTGATAGCCCAGTTAAACTGACTATGATTAAGTTTTATTGCTGTTGCCAAATTTCACCTGTATTTAATGTGTTTGGTACTTGCAAACCAAAGTGTTGGTATGCCAAGCTAGTGGCGACACGCCCACGCGGCGTACGCATTAAGTAGCCCTGTTGAATCAAATATGGCTCTAACACATCTTCAATTGTGTCGCGCTCTTCGCCAATCGCTGCTGCCAAATTATCCAAACCAACTGGCCCACCACCAAATTTTTCTAACACTGCTTGCAATAATTTTCTATCCATCACATCAAAACCTAGGCTATCCACATCTAACATCTTAAGCGCAGCGTCGGCAATCTCAGAATTCACTACGCCATCGCCCTTAACCTGTGCGTAATCGCGCACACGGCGCAATAAACGATTAGAAATACGTGGTGTACCACGTGAACGTTTAGCCACTTCCAGCGCACCTGTTTCGGTAATTTCCACCTCTAACAAACCTGCGCTGCGGTGTACGATACGCGCCAGTTCCTCAGTAGTATAAAACTCTAACCTAGACACGATACCAAAACGGTCACGTAGCGGATTAGTCAACATGCCCGCACGCGTAGTTGCACCTATTAATGTGAAGGGCGGCAAATCTAGGCGCACACTGCGTGCAGCAGGACCTTCACCTATCATAATATCCAAGCGATAGTCTTCCATTGCGGGATATAAAATTTCTTCAACTACGGGAGATAAACGATGAATTTCATCAATAAACAGAACGTCATTTGGTTCAAGATTTGTCAGCAAAGCAGCCAAATCACCCGCACGCTCCAGCACTGGGCCTGAGGTTTGACGCAAATTCACACCCATTTCGCGGGCAATAATATGGGCTAATGTTGTTTTACCCAGACCTGGTGGGCCAAACAGTAACACATGATCTAAAGCCTCACTGCGACCACGTGCGGCATTGATAAAAATTGTTAATTGGCTGCGGGCTTTTTCTTGACCAACATACTCATCCAGTGCTTTGGGACGTAGTGCGCGCTCTAGCGCCTCTTCTTGTAGGTTTTCGGTAGCGGGGGCAATCAGACGGTCGGTTTCTATCATATTATTCAGCCATTTTAAGCTTTTTGGTGGCCACACGCCAATGTTATCAGCTTAATACAGAGAAGTTCTCAATCAGCTTTTTAATGGGGATAGGCGCACCTAAATGCAAACCTTGTCCATAATGCACGCCTATCGTTTTCAATTCTTTTAATATGGCTTCATTTTCAACAAACTCAGCAACAGTCTTAATATTCATGGCTTCTGCGACACTGTGAATTGAACGCACCATGGCATGATCGATTTTGTTCTGGTGCATATCTTTTACAAAAGAGCCATCAATTTTAAGAAAATCGACTTCAAAGTTTTTCAAATACATAAATGAAGACATACCGCTGCCAAAATCATCCAAAGCAAAACTACAGCCTAGTTTTCTTAAAGCTGTAAACAATTGAATGGTATTTTTTAAATTAACTATCGCGGCAGTTTCAGTAATTTCAAAGCATATCGATTCTGGCGGAATTGAATAAATGACAAATTGCTCGCGAATGTAGCCTAGCAAGCTTTTATCGCCTAGCGAAGTCCCTGATAAATTGATTGAAAATACATAATTACACTTTTCATTACTTTGATTTAACAACTCTCGATACGTTGCAAAAGTATTTTTAATGACCCATCTATCAATATTCGGCATCAACAAATAACGCTCTGCAGATGGTATAAACGTTGTTGGCAACATTATATTGCCATCAATATTAATTTTTCTAATCAATATTTCAAAGTGATGTTGTTGCGGAACCTTAGACGTAAGTGGAACAATTGGCTGACAATAAAGCATAAACAACTCATCATCAATTTCATCGGTGATATCTGCAACCGCCTCAACTGCTGTGCGCCTTTTAGTTACCTCGACATCACTTGGACTGAATAAAAAGCTTTGATTGCGGCCTGCGTTTTTAGCTGAGTAACAAGAAATATCTGCAGCATGAATAATTTCGCTGACACTTTCAAATTTTGAATTAATCACAACAACGCCAATACTTACGCCAATATTAAATATTTTGTCGTCATGAATAAATCGATAATCACTCACCAGCTTAAGCAAAGAATTGGTGATTAAAGTCGCATCGACTAAACTGCAATTTTCAAGCAACAAACCAAATTCATCTCCGCCTAGACGCGCTAAGGTATCTCTATCACGCATTCTATTGGTAAGGAGCACACTTATCTGCCGCAACAATTCATCGCCTGCAGAATGGCCGCAAGTGTCATTTACCAATTTAAATTGGTCTAAATCTAAATAGCACAATACATGTTGCGCGCCATTTTCGTGCACACTTTTTAGGTTGCGCTCTAATCTGACTTCAAATTCTCGACGGTTAATAAGGCCAGTTAAATCATCATGTTGCGCTTGGTGACGCAGCATAGAAGTAGCATCATTTATTTTATCTTGCATCACATCGTAAGCATGCTTAAGGCTAGTGGCCATTGAATTAAAGCCTTTTTGCAAGGTTTGTAATTCGCCGCTGGAGTTTTCGATAATCGTATGTGCAAAATGACCATCACCCAGTTTATTGACCGCATAGGCAATTTCTTGAATGGGCTTGGTAATATTTCGACCTATCCACCACGCGATTAAAGCACTTAGCATCAATCCGAACAAACTTATCATCAAAATTTTTGCAATTAAATCTTGCTTGAGATTTTGCAAAGTCAAATTACTTAACTCCACATATACTTCTCCAATTACTAAATTTGATTGCTCTTTATTAAATGCTTGTTCACTCTCGTTTAAGCTATAGATATCATCCACTTCGACCAAGCTGCGATAGATTGGCGCAGTAAAAATAATACCGCCACTCAACTCAAGTACATCTGAATTGCTTGCTTTGAGCTTGTCTATAATGTCTTTAGGTATTTCACGGCCACTTAAAGCCAGCACACGATTTTGATTATCTAAAATCAATACTGTTCTTAAATCTTGCTCGTTTGTAAGTGCTTTTTGAACTAGGCTTTGAAGTATTTGCTTATTACCTGAAATAACGCCATATTCGGCTGCTGGCGCAAGTTGTGTTGCGATAATAACCCCTCTGTCATGCAAAGATTGATTCAACACATCAAAAACATTAGAAATGGCGTAGCCAGCTAGTATCATTGCGAACAGCAATGCTGGGATAGTCCCCAAAAATATAACCCTAGATTTAATACCTAGGTTTTTCATTGCATTGCCTCTATTTCAACCATTTTTTTATGTATCATCTCTTCGTCAGTTAATTGAATTTTTAATGAACGCCCAACTTGGCGATTCAACACGACAGAAAAATATTTTGGCGTCTGCGGTGGCGGCAATCCACCTATGGCCTGCTGTGATTGCATAGCAATTTCTGCTGCCTGCTTAGCCAGTTGTTTAGTGTTAGTATACACCGCCGCCAGCGCGCCTGCCTGCACATAAGATTGCGAGTAACCAAACACAGGTTTTTGATGTCGATAAGTAGTGAGCAATATAGATTGCGCCGTTTCCCTGCTGTAGACAAACGGGTCAGGTAGCGCCATTAGCGCGTCGCTAGATTCTAATAGTGTACTTAATTTAGGGATCAACTCAGATTCCTGATACACATTCTCTTGATGAATATTAATATCTATCTTTTCGCCCATCTCTTTTAAATTATCTGCATCCTGCATTGACGTTGGCCCCAACAAAACACCGACACTTTTCACATTAGGCAAAATCGTTTTTATCAACAACAAGCGCCTAGCGTTAGGCTGATCTAACACGATAGCACTAAAATTACCTAGCACACGCTTACTGTTTGCCAACAAGTTATTGTAGGTAGGTAGCGGTGTAAATACACCCAGCACTGGCGTGCTGTAACTCAATTTACTCGAAGCACCAAGCGCTTTTACTCCCAACGCAATGACCAACTCACTATTTTCTGCCACCACCAACTTTTCTGCTGTTTCTAAGTCAATCACCTTAACGCGCAAATTGGTATATTTTGCATCAAGGAGCTCTTGCTTAAATTCATCTACAAACTCTAAGTTAACCTTAGTAGAGGCGCTCAATACAATAGTAACGCCAGTATACGCATGCACGAAACTAGGCCCAAGCAAACCTGACACTAAAGCCACATAGCTTAGCAAGTTCTTTATATATCTATTTTTTTTGTGCCAATTTAACAAAATTTACTACTTCAACTAAAAATTTTAAAACTCTAAACTTAAATTAATGCGGGCACGCCTTTTAAGCGTGTTGTAATCGGCAAACTCTTCGTAATGATTATTAAACAGATTTTCGACAACAGCAGACACTTCACCATTCCAACGACCACTATTAAACTTACGTGCCACCCGAAGATCACATTTTCTTATTAAATCGACAGAGTCGCCATCACCCAACTGGGTAGTCTCACTGGTTTGATAATATGCTAGGCTTGCATCCCACTTGCTATCAAACTGATGCGTCAGCAATGCACTAATAGTATTTCTAGGTGCAGATTCAATATAATTTTTCTTGAGCTGATCTTCCTTCCCTCTAATATGAATGTAAGCATAATTTAATAGTATATTGGTATCCTTGCTTAGCAACCACTTTGCTTGTGCTTCAAAACCAGTGGTTTTTGCACTACCAAAATTTGTACCATTATTAATATCCGCGGTTGTTATTAGCGTAAAACCTGGTGGCGCTACAAAATCGGCGCGGTCTCTAAAGCGAATATGGTCAGTAATCGTGTCATGAAATAGCCTAGTATCCAAGCTAAAATTCCCAACTTTTCCTAAATAGCCAATCTCTCTGGAAATAACCTGCTCTGGATCTACATTGCCTTTGTCTGCATACACCTGCAGTAGCAACGTATTATTTGGTACAGGTAACACTGTAGGAACTGCAATGCTGCGGTTAAACTTTTCCTCAATATAATTCGGCGTGCGCAAAGCGGTTGAAATGCCCAGCCTAAATGCGTGGTTAGGGGTTGGCTTAAAGTTGATGCTAGCACGCGGTGAAATATCCGTGCCTGTAAAATCATTATGCTCAATCATTGATCCAGCGTTTAACACCAACTTCTCATGTACACGCCACTCAGCATGACCAAATAGACGCTGCAAATCAAAATAATCAGTTTTTTTAGTACCTAAATAATGTGGTGCATACATGCTATCGTGGCGAGCACTGCCACCCCACACAAACCGAAGTGTATTGCCAATCGCAAAATTATGCTGCGCTTCTATATCGTAACGTTCCGTATCTACAGGATTTTGAATGGTAATCGTGTCATTAAGTAGAAATGGCCCAAAAACTCCTGCTACAGGGCGCAAATTGGCTGACGTCGTTTTATCGTCAGAACGATCAAACGAATGGTACGCTTGCACCGAAAAATCACTCTCTTCGCTAATACTATTGCGCCAACGAATCAGTTCATAATGGTTATTGATTTGCTTAGTACGTTGCAGAAAAACTGGACCACCTTCGCGAGCATCCCCCTCACCACGCGCACCATCGGCCAGACCAAATTCAAACTCAAATATATTGCGGACATTCAATTGATAATCTGCCTGCGCGTTTAACATACGCGTACGCTTAAAATCGTTACGATTATCCAACCCTTCATCCTCACGATAGCCGGCCGTGACGCGATAACTCAAATCTTGTACTTTACCCGCATGGCGATAAAAGGCCTCATTACGCCCATTACCATGCGTTGCTACAATGGTGTTACCTTTCGCTTCGCTAGGTTGCTGTGTGATGATGTTAATTACACCAAAATACGAGTTGGCGCCATGACTAGCCGCGTTCGGGCCACGCGTCACTTCAATCCGCTCAATATCAACAATTGCCAGCGGTAACTCACTCCATTGCACACCACCATATAACGGGCTATATACCGAGCGCCCATTAATCATCACCTGCATCGCGCCAGAGTAGGCACTTGTCATGCCATGATAACTTACAGCGTGATTGGTGCTATGAAAGTAGCCCGCATTTGCACCCACGTACATACCAGGTACAAGCCTAAAAATCTCTGGTAAATCCACAATACCAGAAGCACGAATCGTCTCACGGTCAATAATTGTTACCGCGGAAGGTGCATCTGACAGAGGTTGTGATAGACGCGAAACAGTAAGTACGCGTGGCACTTCGCCTATGTAATCATCTTCTGACAAATCTTGCCCAGATGAAGCGATAGGCCAAGCGTCAATTGTGTTGGTTTCTTTTGTACTGGGTTCTTCAGCCGCAGACAATGACCCGCTACTTAAAAGCGTTAATAGGATTAATATAATATTCTTAGAATGATTCATAAACTGCATTTGTATTCATTAATGCTAACTTCTAGCGCGATGCGTAGCCTTACTAAAACTCACATAAATTTGGTTTTAATCATTTGGCTTTAATCTTAGTCCAATATCTGCGTACCAGCCAAATCACAGGGATACCAATGAG
>JANNOS010000019.1:0-13669 GCA_031399315.1 Methylophilaceae bacterium
TGCGCAAGGTGACAAAATTGAGATTGACACACGTACAGGCGAATATAGAAACCGCGTGTTGAAATAAGCGGTTGAATTAATAAAAAATGGTGCATCCATTTATAATGGTTGCACCAAAATTAAAAGAGGCGCATTAGGCGCCTTTTTTATTGTGAGCTGAGATTATTTCTTTGCGAGTTTTTTGTCGATAACTTTTTCGGCAGCTTCCCAATAATCTGCGGCATTGCCAGCAAAGCCATTTTTTTCTGCCATGTAATAAGCGGCTACTTCAATCATTTTATAGCGTTCAAAGCCACTCATACCTTCAGTCTTTTTGGCAGCAGTTTTTTTCACAGCAGTTTTCTTAGTAGCGACTTTTTTTGCTACAGCCTTTTCAGGAGCAATAGCTTTGGTGCTAGGTGCTTTTTTTGCAGTTGCTTTCTTATCGACAGTTTTTGGAGCAGATTTCTTTTTCGGGGAAGCTTTTGTGGTTGCCATGACTATTCCTTTTTAAAGTATAAACATGAAAAATATAAGGTTTTCACCTTGAATACGTATCTAATTAACTCGTACTATATTAAATAGTACCACCCACCGTCAAGCCATCAATTTTAAGTGTTGGTTGGCCTACGCCAACAGGCACACTTTGGCCTTCTTTGCCGCAAGTGCCTACACCGCTATCTAGCGCCATATCATTACCTATCATGCTGACTCTGGTTAATACATCTGGCCCGTTGCCTATTAGCGTAGCGCCTTTTACTGGGTAGGTGATTTTCCCATCTTCAATCATATAAGCTTCAGCCGCGCTAAACACAAATTTGCCGCTGGTAATATCCACTTGTCCGCCGCCGAAGTTGGCTGCGTATAGCCCCTTTTTGACTGATTTAATAATTTCAGCAGGGTCTTTATCGCCATTCATCATATAGGTGTTAGTCATGCGTGGCATAGGGATATGCGCATAGCTTTCGCGACGTGCGTTACCAGTCACGGGCATATTCATGAGTCTAGCGTTTAATGTATCTTGAATATAGCCACGTAAAATACCATCTTCAATCAGCACGGTTTTATTGGTTGGGTTGCCTTCATCATCCATGCTGAGTGAGCCGCGACGGTCTTGTATTGTCCCGTCATCGACAACGGTAATGCCTTTGGCAGCGACGCGCTTGCCTAACATATTGGCAAAAGCAGAACTGCCTTTGCGATTAAAATCACCTTCTAGGCCGTGGCCAATGGCTTCGTGCAACAATATGCCCGGCCAGCCACTACCCAACACTACTGTCATACTGCCTGCGGGAGCAGAGCGCGCATCTAGGTTGACCAGCGCTTGGTGCACGGCTTTTTGTGCATAGCTTTGAAGGACTTCATCGGTAAAGTAGCTGTAATCAAAACGCCCACCACCACCGCTAGCGCCTTGCTCTCGTTTACCATCTTGTTCTACATGTACTTGCACAGAGATGCGCACCAAAGGCCGTACATCAGCTGCCATCACACCATCGCTACGCGCTACCATAATCACTTCATATTCGCCCGCAATACTTGCCATGACTTGCGTCACACGCGGGTCTATCTGTTTGGTAAACCGCTCTAAACGTTCTAGCAATTTTACTTTTGCATCGGCGCTTAAACTGGCAATAGGGTCTTGCGGTAAATATAATTGGTTCGCTTGGCGAGTGACTATATTTTTGTCCGTTAGACTTTTACCTGTTTGCTCTAAGCCCCTAGTTTGTTCTAAACCCAGGGCGGCAATAGATTTAGTGGCATTTGCCGCTTGTTGCAAGGCGGGCAGGTTAATGTCGTCAGAATACGCAAACGCTGTTTTCTCGCCGCTTACTGCGCGTACGCCAACTCCTTGGTCTATGCTGAAATTACCAGATTTAACTTGGCCTTCTTCTAAGCCCCAAGACTCAGCACGGCTATACTGAAAGTATAAATCGGCGTAATCAACTTGGTGCGACATAATGTTGGCAAGAACACCCTGTAGGGAAGTCGCATCTAGGCCTGCAGGCCGAAGTAAGACATCATTTGCGGTTTCGAAATGATTTATATTAGTTAGACTGATATTGCTTAAATTGGGTTGTTCTATTTTCATACTGATACTATACCAGTGTCATCCAAAGTTACGCTAAGGATATTCCTGAGTTGCGAATGCTTAAATTGCTTTAATGGTTTTGTGTTTAAGCGCAGGCAAGCTTTTGCGCAGGCTGGCTTGGTAATCACGATTAATAGATGCGATGACAACACCAGAGCCGCGTGGAAGCCTATCTAGAACGACGCCCCAAGGATCAACAATCATGCTGTTGCCGTGTGTTTCGCGGCCAGATAAATGGTAACCACCTTGCGCAGATGCGATGACATAACAAAGATTTTCAATGGCGCGCGCACGAATGAGGCTTTCCCAATGCGCTTTACCAGTAGTTTCTGTAAAAGCAGAAGGGATAACAATCATATCGACTTCACCCATCGCCCGATAAAGCTCAGGGAAGCGTAAATCGTAACAAATAGACAGACCAATTTTGCCGTAAGGCGTATCTACGACCACAACGCTATCACCAGATTCGATGGTGTTTTCTTCGTGATAATGCTCGGTACCTAAATCCAACCCAAATAAGTGAATTTTGTCGTAACGTGCGACTTGTTCACCTTTGTCGTTATAGACCAAGCAGCTATTGCGGACTTTATGCGGGTAGTTACTGGTCAGTGGTACTGTGCCGCCAATAAGCCAAATTTCGTATTCGCGCGCCATTTTAGATAAAAATTGTTGTATAGGGCCACTGCCTGGGGTTTCTCGAATCGCTACTTTTTCGATATCTTTTGCACCCATCATGCAGAAGTATTCTGGCAGTACGACAATTTTTGCACCTTGCTCAACGGCAATCGCTATCAAGCGTTCAGCTTCAGTGAGGTTAGAGCCTACATGTGGGCTAGAGGCCATTTGAATACCTGCCACTTTGACTGCACCCGCTGCGGTCACTTTGTTTAGGGCTTTGCTGCTTGAAGCAACGCTATCTGAAGCGCGGCTATAAGGTTTTGAAGCTTTAATTCTTTTGGTAATCGGCATAGTTTTTAATTGTAAAAATATTATTGTGCAAAATTTTATGGCGCAAATTTCATTGTGCAAATTTCATTGTGTAAGTGGTGAATTATTGCTTGGTGCGGGTGTTTTTTCTTTTTCAGACTCTATTTCTTGTGGGTTATCCCACGTACCAGTAATAATATACTCGGTTGTAGCAATTTTGTTAAATGGATCCTTTAGGATTTTTTGCGCGACAAACGCCGCAGCCCCTACAATTGGCCCGCCAGCTAGTGCTGCCAGTGATAAGCTGTCGCTTACATGCGGCGTCACTTTAACTCTTAGCTGTTGTGTTTCGGTTTTTAGGTTGGTTTCACCTTTAATTTTTGCCTCGGCAGCTGGACCAGTCATAAAAAAGTCATTACTGCGCATAATGCCATTATCTACTTTTGCTGTTGCACTTATTTTGTCGAAAGCGAAACCATCACTGAATAAGTCCCTAAAATCAAGGCTCAAACGACGCGGCAGACTTTGCAAACTGAGTAAACCAAATAAGCGCCCAACGCCAGGCTGTACTTTCAAGACCTGTCCTTTTCTAGCCTCAAATACAAAGTTACCATTCAAACTATTTGTGTCGAATTCATGTGGGCTACCAGCCCATTTCAATTGCCCCGACATATCTGCTTCGCCACCTTTCACTGCATCTGGCTGACCAAAGCGTTTAAGCGTGTTACCAATATTGCTGACAGCCAATGTAAATTTCAGATTGGTATTAGGGTGGCGTGTCCAATTATGCCAAGTACCATCAGCCGATAATGTGCTGTCTGGATTTGTAATTTTGAGTTTTTGAATTACCCAAGCATCACTACTTTCAAAAGCATTCAGCTCTAGACTGCCTAATTTCTTGTTACCTAATTGAAAGTTTTCTGCCGTAACGTCAAGCGCTGGATAACCATTGGCAAGCTTTTTGATTTCTTTTTTAGTGTTAGGTTTGTTTGGCGCATCATCATTGTTTGGAATGGTTAAGTTTTTCAGCCTAGCAATAATTTTGCCGTTACCGCCTTTTTGCCATTCAGCATCCCCCGTGATTTCTTGGCTATCAATAACCATTTTTAGGCCAGTAGGACTAGGCTGTGCAAGCAATTTAAGATTGTTTAACTTGCGACCAAACACGTCTAATTTTTGTATTGCTAGGTCTGCTTTATTGATAGATATGGACGCGGCGTCTGTTTTGCCAGTTGGCTTGTTCACAGGGTTGTTCAAAAGCACAATCCAGTCGTCTGCATTTAAGTAGTCAAGCTTCCCATGTAGCGATAGCCCTGTTTGGCTAGGCACTTCTGCCACTATATTGATGCCAATGTCCCCGCGGTCAAAAACTAATTTACCAACTTGGTCATTGCGCAATATTTTTGCTGTAACTAAGTTTCCGTAAGTAATGTTAATACTGTCGCTTGAGGCGCTAAGTTGCTTTTTATCTAAATTAAAGGCTACTTCTTGGTTGCTAGGTTTGTTAAATGGCGGTGGAAGCTGTATTGCCATGCCGATTAAATTGGAGCGCAAATTAACATCAACTAAGGGTTTTTTAATGGTGATGTCACCAGACCAGTCCGTACTGCCTTGCATATTGTCTATTAAGGCGTTAGAGGCAAGTTTTTTGATGCCTACGTCCGTCAGACGCCCATTTGCCGTGATTCTTAATACTTTATCTGTACCTGTGCGCAGGCTAAATTGCGCTGGCCCACCTAGAGTTTCAGTGCTGACATTCTGTATAGTGAGACTGTTTTCGGTAAAGTTCAGTATCCCGTTGATTTTACTTAGTTCAGGTAACCCAACCTCTGCGTTGGCAAATATAGTGCCATTAGTGATTTTATAGGCGCCTTTGTATTTAGAGGCATCTAGGTCTTGCATTGGAATTTTAAGCTCTAATGTCAGCTTGCCTTGCCCAGTCGCTTTTAGGTCGTCAGTAAAACCTTGAGTAACCAACTTTACTGGGCTTTCATTGACAAATTTTACGCCGTCCGCGACTGGCCCCTCCACTTCACTAATAATGTGAAGGATAGGAAAGTCTGCATCTAATTGCGCAATTTCAGTTTTACTTTTAATAATTTTATTACCGAAAATATACCCTTTGTTAGCATTAAGCTCCATACGCTTGCCCTCAAACAGCATATTTAAAGCGAGGTCTTTTATATGTGGCCAGCCAGTACCATATTCTAGTAAGGCATCGCTGATTTTCGCAGTGACTCTAAAAAGCCCGAGTTTGCTATCTAGCTGATTTTTATGATTAACGTAAGGGAAGTCGCCTAATTTGCCTTTAACAACTAGGTTTACATTTTCAGCACGTCCCGCCAAGATGGAGGTGTCTAGCCATTGTAGCGTAGGTTCGCCGAGGATAACTGGATAGTAAAAATGAGCAAACTTAGCATCGCCTTTACTAAACTTTCCAGTTAAATCTAACAGGCTATTTTTAAAGTCGTTACCTTTGATGTTGTAACTGATATTTGCGATACCAGTGATGTGCGGACTCGTGATAAAAATATCTTTTGCTTTAATTTGCGTTTCATCGTCATCGACCTGCCAGTTGATTTGCCCATTGAGCTGATCCGCAGGTATTGGCCAACGTAAAATATCTTTGAAATCTAACATCGCTTTTTGAGATTTTAACAATACTTCACCACCATTTTCATTTGCTTGGATACTACCCGTTAGGTTGCTAAACCCAGGTATTTTTTCATAAGCTGTTAGCCCTAAGTCTTTGAAAGAGGTTTTAATTTTGTAGCCTACTGGTTTGCCAGCTAGGCTCTCGTAACCAAACTTTAGCGTTTGAAGATGACCGACTGGTGAAAACCCATTTAATTGTGCAGCGACATTTGTGGGTAATTTAAAGTAAGGAGATAGTTGTTTAATTGTGGCTAAATCTAACTGGTCTAACAGGATGTCTACTTTTGCCCAAGGTTTACCGTTTTTGGTGCTAGTGGCATAATAGCCACTGCCATTGCTGATGTTTAAGCCAGTGTTGGAGCTTAGCTTAAGATTTTGCGCGCTAATGGTTTGAACACCTTTTAAGTTTGTCCAACTCACAATGCCAGAAAACCTATTTGCAACTAAGGCCTCTGTTTGTCCATTAGATGTAAGGTTATTTAGTGCAATGGATAAATTACTTAAACTAGACTCTGTCTTAATTTTTTCAATTTTTGCATCTGCGAATTCCAACCAAACTTTGGTATTGCCAGTCCCTGACAGAATGTTTACAGGAAAGTCTAGCCATGGCTTCCAAACCGTTAAATCGGCTTGATTAACCTCAGCAGATAGATCCCCATGCCATTCCTTCATTTTGCTAACATCTGAGCCCACAAAGCGACCATTTGCTTTAATGGGTAATTGAGAGCCTATAGAGGGAATAGCAGAAAACTCAAACGTATGTTGGCCAAAAATACTTTTCCATGGTGGGTTTTTGATTTTTAAACTGAGATTTTTAAGAGATAGCGGCGGTGCTTGGCGTAAATCATCTTGCCAAGTGACTTGGGCATTTCTAATACGTATTTCGCGTTGACTAAGTAACCAATTGGCAAACTCCGGCTTACTTGGACCAGATAGATCAACCCCAGCTAAATATATTTTCCCATTAGCTTCGCGGCGAATGGTCAACTCTGGTTGATTGATGGTTATTTTTGCTAAGTGCGGATGCAGCAGTGGAATGCTCAACCATGACACATTTGCTTCTGCATCGTTTAAATGAAATACGGAGCGATTTTCGGCATCAAACAAATCGATATCTTTAATAGAAAAGTGCGGAGAAATGCCGTCCCAGCCAGTTTTAATATCACCTATGGTAATTTTTTGACCTAATCTTTGCGAGGCATAAGTGGCAAAGTCATCTTTGTACTCAGCTATATTTGGGAACAAGATAAAGCGTATGGCAAGCGCAGCAATAATAAATATTGCGAGTATTGAAACGACAAGGTACAGCAACCACCGATATATTTTTTTGATAACAATCATTTATTCAACATGCTTATTTCAGCATTATTCGTATTAGCGTGAACCTTAAAAACACTCATGTAGAGTCGTATTGATTATTTTACTTTAATTTTCGCTAATAACTTATTAATAAATCATAACTTTTAGTAATTTTATGAATGCTTTATAAGAAATGTTGCAAGATTGCTTTAAAATAACGCCTTTTCATCGATTTGGCTGACATGCAGCTTAAAAGTTCCAGTTTGTAAGGTTTATATTGATTCAATTTAAAAATTTATTGCTGTTACGCGGCGTAAAAGTGTTGCTAGAAGCGGCCTCGTTTCAACTCCACCCTAGACATAAAGTGGGGCTAATAGGCGCCAATGGCGCAGGTAAATCGAGTTTATTTGCTTTATTGCGTGGCGAATTGCATCCCGAAAAGGGTGATTTAGAAATGCCACCAAACTGGGTGATTGCGCATGTGGCGCAAGAAACGCCCAGCCTCAATTTGCCTGCCCTGCAATTCACCCTTGAAGGCGATGCCGAGTTAACTGAAATTGAAGCAGCATTAATACAAGCTGAAACACAGCATGAAGGTGAAAAAATCGCCGAATTGCATCATCGTTTAAGCGATATTGAAGGCTATTCAGCTAAAGCACGCGCATCAGCTTTATTGGATGGCTTAGGTTTCTCTCAGCTGGATTTAGTACGGCCTGTGAGTGATTTTTCTGGCGGCTGGCGAGTGCGTTTAAATTTAGCCCGCGCATTGATGTGCCGCTCAGATTTATTATTGCTTGACGAGCCCACAAACCATTTAGATTTAGACGCAGTAATTTGGCTAGAAGGCTGGTTGCGCGATTATCGCGGTACGCTTTTACTGATTTCGCATGACAGAGATTTTTTGGATAACGTGATTGATAATGTACTGCATATCGAGCAACAGCGCATTACCTTATATCGTGGTGGTTACAGTGATTTTGAGCGACAACGTGGTGAGAAGTTAGCGCTACAACAAGCCATGTATGAAAAGCAGCAACGCAAGGTTGCGCATTTGCACAGTTATATTGACAGATTCCGTGTACAAGCCACCAAAGCGCGTCAAGCACAAAGCCGCATTAAAGCGCTTGAGCGTATGGAAATGATTTCCGCCGCGCATGTGGATTCGCAATTTAGCTTTGAGTTTCGCGCGCCTATGAGCGCGCCAGACCCCTTGCTGGTGTTGGATGATATCAATGCGGGATACAGCGACAAACGCATACTTAACGATGTTGTGTTGACCATACGCCCAGGCGAGCGCATTGGCCTGTTGGGCAAGAACGGTGCGGGTAAATCAACATTGATTAAGCTATTAGCATCAGAACTTAAGCCTTTAAGTGGAAAACGTGTAGAAGGTAAAGATTTGCGCATTGGTTATTTTGCGCAGCACCAATTAGAGCAGTTGCGACCGAATGAATCACCGCTGCAACACATGCTGCGACTTGACCCTACAACCCGTGAGCAAGAGCACTTAAACTTTCTTGGTGGCTTCGACTTTAAAGGCGACATGGCGCGTAGTAGCATTGAAAATTTTTCTGGCGGTGAGAAGTCGCGCTTAGCATTGGCGTTACTGATTTGGACGCGCCCCAATTTACTTTTATTAGATGAACCGACGAATCACCTCGACCTTGAAATGCGCCACGCTTTAACGTTGGCGCTACAAGATTACGAAGGCGGTGTAATTTTGGTCTCGCACGATAGAGCCTTATTACGCGCCACTTGCGATAAATTTGTATTAGTTGCATATGGCAAAGCGGAAGCGTTTGATGGCGATTTAGAAGATTACAAAGATTGGTTAAGCTTACAAAAAATTACGGAAAAAACCGCGCAAAAAATAGTGAAAAATGATGCGCTAGAGGCCAGTATCTATGCGCCCTCCAGAGCATCAAATTTGAACACATACGCGCAAATTAAAGCTGAAAGACAGACGCGCATTTTGGCGCGTCGGCCACTGTTAAAAGAGACTGAACAAATTGAGAAAAATCTTGAAAAATTCAATCAAGAAAAAATCAGTTTAGATGCTCGCGCAGCCGAAACTAGCTTGTATGATGTTGAAAATAAAATCGAGTTACAAGCGCTTCTAAAGCGTCAAGCAGAGCTTGCCAGTTTAACCGATGATGCTGAAATGCGTTGGCTGGAACTGCATGAGCAATTAGAATGCTTACCAGAGATAAATTAGACTAAATTAAAACCTAAGAGAACAATATGGATTACTCAAAACGACTCACCTTGCTGCATGCCTTATGTTTAGCGGAAACCTTTGATGATGGCAATGGCCAGCCTTCTAATATTAATCCCCCTAATATTAATTTAGATGAATATGATGCACAGGATTCTGCACATTTTTTGGCCAGCTTTATTACCTTTAACGCGATACAAGCCGCGGATAGGCAACCTGCAATTGAGCGTAAAAATAACTTTGATATGTTAAGTGTGTATCAAGCATATGCGCTCTTGGCGTTTGCATTTCTCACAGCAGCTTTGGCGCAAGAAAAAATAATGCCAGATTTAACTAAGGCTCAAATTATTATCGCAAAAACACTGTTCGCAGGTTTGCCAGATGCAGAACTCATGGAAATTATCGAAAGTGGATTTAATAAATTCAAGTTGATAGGTGAGGCAGAGGCTGAGCACTGGAGCGAGTTTCGTGAGAATTTAGACAAACTTACCGTGAGCTTTGTGATTGCTGGCACCGATGACGAAAGCCCGCACAAAAAAGAAGAAGTATTGCCAATATTTGGACAAATGCTTAGCCAATTGTGCGAGGCATTTGAATCTTAATTATTACGTAAGGTTTAACACTTTAAGCGATTTCTCGCGCTTCTAAAAACTCAATATCTGGGTAGCGCTCTTGCGCCATCTGTAAGTTTACACGGTTGGGGGCAAGGTAAACGTAGCCATCCGCGCCATCTAAGCCGACGTTAAAGCCATATTTGTCCGCAATCGCTTTGATGTCAGCATCTGAACCACGTAGCCAGCGCGCAGTGTAGCAATCGTATGGTTCAAACACCATATCGACGCTGTATTCGTGCTCTAAACGATGCGCGACCACCTCAAACTGCAACATACCGACTGCGCCTAAAATCAGGTCGTTTGATAAAAGTGGGCGAAATAACTGCGCCGCACCTTCCTCTGATAGCTGCTTTAAGCCAATTTGTAACTGCTTCATTTTCATCGGGTTTTTAATGCGCGCACGGCGAAAAAACTCAGGTGCGAAACTTGGAATACCCGTGAATTTTAATGTTTCACTCTCGCTAAACGTATCGCCAACTTTAATCGTGCCGTGATTTGGGATACCGATAATATCGCCAGAGTAAGCTTCATCCATAGTGGTACGGTCTTGCGCCATAAAGGTAATCGCGTTATTCACGGCCATGAGCTTACCTGTAGAGACCTGCTTAATTTTCATACCACGCTCAAATCGGCCAGAACATACGCGTAAAAATGCAATGCGGTCACGGTGTTTAGGGTCCATATTCGCTTGAATTTTAAAGATAAAGCCTGAAAATTTAGGTTCATCTGGTGCAACTAACCTGGTCGCTGTGTTGCGCGCAAGTGGGGCGGGAGATAAATCTACCACTGCGTCTAGCAAGCTTTGTACGCCAAAGTTGTTAATAGCCGAGCCAAAATATACGGGTGTTTGTTTGCCACTTAAATAGCGAGCGGCATCAAAGGTATGCGATGCACCGCGCACCAACTCAATATCGACTCGTAAATCGCTGGCAACCTTACCTAGCAACTCATCTAAACGTGGGTTATCAAGGCCTTTAATCACTTCTGATGTGCCTTTTTCTGCACGGGGGTCGAAAAACGAAATAGTATCAGTGTATAAATTGTAAACACCTCGGAAGCCTTTCCCCATGCCAATTGGCCACGTCATCGGCGCGCATTCCATGCCCAGCGTGGTTTCAATTTCGTCTAGTAATTCAATTGGCTCGCGGCTTTCGCGGTCTAATTTATTAATAAACGTGATAATCGGTGTATCGCGCATTCTACAAACATTAAGCAGTTTGATAGTCTGTGCCTCCACGCCATTCACCGCGTCAATCACCATTACAGCAGAATCCACTGCTGTTAATGTGCGATATGTATCTTCTGAGAAATCATCATGGCCAGGTGTATCAAGCAGGTTAATCATGTGCTCACGATAAGGAAACTGCATGACAGATGATGTTACCGAAATTCCGCGTTGCTTCTCAAGTTCCATCCAGTCTGATGTGGCGTGGCGTGAAGCCTTGCGTCCACGTACTTCACCAGCTACTTGAATTGCGCCACCAAACCATAATAGCTTCTCGGTAAGCGTGGTTTTACCTGCATCTGGGTGAGAAATGATGGCGAATGTGCGACGGCGTTTGATTTCTTCTTGCAGTGATGACATGTTCGGCGTTTGAATTTGGAAAAGCGCTATTTTACCCGAAATTCAACCTAATCTACGTGAGCTTAAGTGCTATTGCGAGGCTTAATAGCATTGCCTACAGATGCTCCCTTAGTATTCCAGAGCATATAGTCAATTTCCAACGGTCTGTACAGGTCACTAATACGGTCCCGCAATTGCGATTGAAAATTAATGTAGTGTTCGTATCCCCATTGAGACCACGGTAATAATGTAGGTCTAGTAAAACCGCAGTTTTTGACAAGATAATTTAAAATCTGGTTGTCGATGGGCAGATGAAAAAAATGCTCGATATTGTTGTCTGGAAATTTAAACGGGTTCAGTTTACCTTTATAAGCGGCATACTCGTTGTATAGATATTTCAACGACATATTGAGAAGTTTTTGTGCTTGGCCGTAATGAATTTGTGCTTTCCCTTTCAAGCTAGTTTCTAGGCATTGCTCGCAGCACTGATGGTGGAGTAGATCAAAGTCTTGCTGGTTTTCGGCGGTCGAGCCAACAAATCTTCTATGAACGAAACGACAGTCTGTTTGAACGACTGACTTTGTTCTGGCTCAATGCCTCTTAAGGTACGATTTACATCCAAATATCCCAGTTGAACAATCTCAGTGATTTTTGTAACTGGCTTGTCCTCATACTTTTTAATTCTGTAGCCACCTTCAGGCCTATATTTTTTGAATTTGGCATAAAGCGCATGGTCAATATTTGGTAGCATTGTTAATTCCAGCGTATTAAAAAGAAGCCTACGAGTATTAATGCAATTAAAACTAGCAAGTATAGGGCGGGATAGCAAAGTGTATTCCACTGGATGAAGCTTATTTCACCACCTTCCTTCAACTGTTCCACGATAGCTGGGTAATCAAACCTTGAAACATCTGAAAAGTTAGGGTTTTTGCAAGTTTGTAAAGATGCGTTTTTTCAAACTGTCTCTTAAATCCCCTAGCCAAGGGAATAGTAAATTAATATACCAAGACTGCTTGATGACAGGTTCTTTTAATTGTGTGTAGTGTTTTTTAAACAAATTTTGATGAGCACCATAATGACTTGCGCCAGTGCTGTGGAAAATACTATAAACCAAACCTAAGTCTTTATCAAAACCAAGTGTATGTGGGTAATTTTCTCTTACAGACTCAATAGCAAGTGAGTAGGCAACAGGCCCTGTGAGTTTTAACACGCCGAAATAGCCAGTTTCGTGAATAATGGGGTTGTAGGTATTGATATTTTGGCATACGTTTTCTATGACAGCCTTTAAGAAAGGGTGACCCGCCACTGTAATAATATGCCACTGCTGAAACTCACCATTTGGGTTAGCAATGCCAGGATGACGACCAAAATCGTTGCTCCAATGCGATAAAATATATTGGGTGTTAGGGGAGGCAATTTCATCTAATTTTTTAGATAAAGAACTTTTAATATCTAAGTAGACGCCACCTGATTTATAAAGCAATAAGTACCTAAAAAAATCGGCTTTAGCTGCACCGTAGCTCGGATTAATTCGTTGATAATACGCTAATAAATTTGGATACTCAGAAGAAATGAAACTCTCAATATCGTGGTCATCATACAGTCTAAAGTCCCAGTTTGGATTGAGTTTTTTTAGCTGATTTATATTGGCGAGTAAGTCAGCGGGTAAGTTTTTTGAAGGGAAGGTTTGATGCACGATTTTGGGAATTTCAGCCCCCATTTCTATGGTAGGCGTGACTGATAAGTCTTGAGTTCTGTTGAGTTTTAGACCAAGTTTATCGAGTAATTTCATCTGTTTCTTTGAAATGTCTTTGTCAACTTGTTGCGATTGCTGCGC
Organism: Methylophilaceae bacterium; assembly: GCA_031399315.1. Taxonomy (GTDB): domain Bacteria; phylum Pseudomonadota; class Gammaproteobacteria; order Burkholderiales; family Methylophilaceae; genus Methylotenera_A. Next base: position 13,180 of record JANNOS010000019.1, read on the forward strand.
TTTAAGCATGGTGATTGTATGTAAGGCATGTGCACAATACTAGACTATTTCACAACTTCCTTCAACTGCTCCAAAATCGCTGGGTTATCAAGTGTTGAAATATCAGAAGTAATCTCTTCACCTTTTGCCAAGCTGCGTAATAGTCTGCGCATAATCTTACCGCTACGTGTTTTTGGCAAGTTGTCGCCAAACCGTATTTCATCAGGCTTAGCGATAGGGCCGATTTCTTTGCCTACCCAGTTGCGTAAATTTTCGACGATTTTTTTCGCTTCTTCGCCAGTAGGTCTAGCGCCTTTTAAAACGACATAAGCAACGATTGATTCGCCTTTGATATCATGCGGTTTACCAACTACTGCGGCTTCCGCTACTAGATGATTTGAAACCAATGCTGATTCAATTTCCATCGTTCCTAGTCTGTGACCAGATACGTTTAACACGTCATCAATGCGGCCCATGATGGTGAAGTTGCCGGTTTTGGCATCACGCACGG
>JANNOS010000023.1:0-19650 GCA_031399315.1 Methylophilaceae bacterium
GCCAACCCCACCGTGCTGGCTCGCATCAGTCGAACAGAACTTACCGACCTAATGCGTGGCTATGGCCATGAGCCATATTTTGTAGAGGGTGACGAAACTATTTTATTAAGCCCGATGCTCGTGCATGAAAGCCTTGCCAGCACGTTGGATGTCATTATTGCCAAAATCAAAACCATCCAATTGACTGCAAGAACAACTGAACACACTGAGCGGCCGCTTTGGCCAATGATTGTGTTTAAAACACCAAAAGGTTGGACAGGGCCAAAAACTGTTGATGGTAAACCGAGTGAAGGCACATGGCGCTCACATCAAGTGCCTATTGCATGTTTTAAAAAAGGCGACACCAACACAGCAGCCCACTTGCAATTACTTGGAGACTGGTTAAACAGCTATCAACCAAATGAATTATTTGATGAGCAAGGCAAGTTTAATGGAGAACTTGCCGCTTTAGCACCTACAGGGCATAGTCGTATGGGCGCAAATCCGCATGCCAATGGCGGTGAGTTATTAGTCCCGTTAGTGATGCCAAACTTTTATGACTATGCTATTAACGTGCCAAAGCCAGGCAACGTAAAAGAAGAAGCTACGAGGGTTCTAGGCCAATTTTTACGCGATGTGATGCAGTTAAATGTTGCATCAAAAAATTTCAGACTGTTTGGCCCTGATGAAACTGCATCAAACAGGCTGGATGCGGTATTTGAAGTAACAGGTAAAGAATGGATGGCCGACACATTAAGTGTGGATGTGAGTCTAAGTGGCGGTTTTAATTTAAGTCCAACTGGCCGCGTGATGGAAGTGTTAAGCGAGCATTTATGTCAAGGCTGGTTAGAAGGTTATTTGCTCACAGGACGGCATGGCTTTTTTTCGTGTTATGAAGCGTTTATTCACATCATAGATTCTATGCTTAATCAGCATGCTAAATGGCTTAAAGTGTGCAATCAAATTCCATGGCGCGCACCCATTGCATCACTTAACTATCTACTCACTTCGCATGTTTGGCGGCAAGATCATAATGGCTTCTCGCATCAAGATCCTGGTTTTATTGATCACGTCCTTAACAAAAAATCTGAAATTGTACGGGTATATTTACCGCCTGATGCCAATTGTTTGTTGTCAGTAGCAGATCATTGTTTGCGCAGCCAAAATTACATTAATGTGATTATTGCGGGCAAACAACCAGAGTGGCAGTGGTTGGATATGGACGCCGCTGTGCGTCACTGTGCTGCAGGGGCAAGTATTTGGCAGTGGGCAAGCTGTCAAGGTGGAAGTGGTGAGCCTGAACCTGATGTGGTCATGGCCTGCGCAGGAGATGTGCCCACATTAGAAACGCTTGCCGCAGTAATGTTGCTGCGGGAATACGTACCAGAGATTCGCATTCGCGTGGTGAATGTAGTCGATTTAATGGTGTTGCAGCCGCAATCTGAACATTCTCATGGTTTACAAGACAACGCGTTTGATGCCTTATTTACATTAGATAAACCAGTGATATTTGCTTTTCATGGTTATCCATCGGTTATTCATAAGCTGACTTATCGCCGCCATAATCATGACAATATTCACGTGCGCGGTTACAAAGAAGAAGGCACGACCACTACACCTTTTGATATGGTGGTGCTTAACAACTTAGACCGTTTTCAGCTCACGCTAGACGCAATTAAGCGCATACCAAGATTAAATCATTTAGTCGAAAGCGAAACAGCGCGTTATTGGACAACCATGCAGCGACATAAACATTACATTAGCGAATATGGCGAAGATATGCCTGAGATAATGAATTGGCAATGGAAAGCATAATGCACTTGTGATGAAAGCCATCACTGTATTAGTTTTTAACTGTGGGTCATCTTCATTAAAGTTTAGTTTTTATTTGATTGAATCTTCTTTTTTTGATGATTCGACTAATAATAAATCTCAATCTGAGAGCACGCTTGATCAAGCCCTGCTAACAGAAACGTTTCAATTAAAAGTATTGCTTAATGGTGAAATTGAGTTGGCAACCAAGGGTGCTAGCCAGTTTAAGGCATGGGACGCAGAAAAATTACTGGTTTCTGAAAGTATAGACATTGCAAACCATACTGATGCAGCAACACATGTTATTCGGTACATGGCGGCGTTTAGTACACCAAAACCAGAAATAATTACCCATAGAATAGTACATGGTGGGCCACATTTGCTGCAGCATTGTCTTATTAATGACAAAGTCATGAGGCAGTTAGGGGATGCAGCGGCTTATGCACCATTGCATCATCAAGCAGCATTTGATGTAATTAAATATACTCGAACGATATTTTTTGGGTTACCGCAAGTGGCTTGTTTTGATACAGCTTTTCATGCCAATATGCCAGATATTGCCAAACAATTACCGATTGACAAAACCTTACGCCAAGATGGCATGCACCGATACGGTTTTCACGGTTTATCTTGCGAATCAATTGTGCATCAATTAGAGGATAAGGTACCTCAGAAATTAATTATCGCTCATTTGGGTAGTGGTTGTAGCATTACAGCCGTAAAAAATGGCAAATCTGTTGACACCAGCATGGGGTTAACCCCTAGTGGCGGCGCAATGATGGGTGCCAGATGTGGCGATTTAGACCCTGGTGTTTTACTTTATTTATTACGCCAAAAAAACTATAGTTTACAAGCGTTAGACCATCTCATTAATCATCAGTCGGGACTGTTGGGGGTTTCTGGGTTGAGTAGTGATATACGTATTTTGCATAAAGCGGCTGCAATAAACGGTGATGCAAAAATGGCAATTGATTTGTTTTGCAGTTCCGTTGCCAAACAGATTGCCGCCATGTTGACTGTACTAGAAGGGCTTGATACCCTTATATTTACAGGGGGAATTGGTGAAAATGACGATTTAATACGTGTAGAAATCTGTAAAAAATTAGCTTTTTTTAATATGGAGATTGACGTTAATAAAAATAAATCTGTAGATATTACAAAGGGCCTTAATGTTATTAGTACCGACAAGTCTTGTTGCAGGATAATAGCCTGCTTATCTAAAGAGAATGAGCAAATGGCGCATATCACTTTTAAACAAATAGCACTTCTAAGTTAATGTTAGCCATAGATTAATGGCTTAATTTTTTATAAGTGCGGTAACGTACATTCAATATTAAAAATACTATTCATAATAAGTTTTAACTCAATGTCGGAGCTTATCATGTCTTTAATTCGCAGAAATTTGACCAGTGTTTTACTTGTGAGTTTGCTTTCATTATCCGCTTGCAATATGCCGTCTTCTGACAGCACTAAGGCAACCGCAATGTTAATATCCAGTAGTGAAGTGCCCTCTACTAATAGCGTTGGTACTGGTGAAGCGAATGTAGTTTTAGATCTTAAAAATGACAAATTAAGCTGGACAATTACTTATTCAGGCCTAAGTGGTGCAGTAACAGGTGCCCATTTTCATGGACCTGCTGCAGTAGGTACCAACGCAGATGTTGCGATACCTATTGAAGGTGATATGTTAAGTCCAATAAAGGGTGAGGCCGCTATTACGGATGAGCAAAAAACACAACTATTAGAGGGTAAATGGTACATTAATTTGCACACAGCGGCTAACCCAGATGGTGAAATTCGCGGGCAGGTGATTGTTAACAATTAATAATGATTGGTTACATAAATAATCATTTCAGAAAACGGTTAGGTCATGAATAATTATGTGTATGCTAAAAATGCAGCTTCTAAATTTGGCACAGCCAAACATCTTAATTTAGAAACAGTTGATGCACTCAACGGTTTTGTTGAGCGCTCGAATAAGGTTGCCGATAGCGCAATGGCAATATTAAAGCGTATATTTAAGCGTAGTAACGAGTGTATTTCTATACGTCTATGGAACGGGGCAACGTTTTTAATTGGCGATACATCGCAAAATCAATTAATACCAACATTTACGTTGGTCATTCATCATCCCAAAGTGATTCGTTTGTTGGTGTTTAATAGAAGCCCGATGTTATTAGCAGAGCGATATTTCAGTGGTGATATTGATATTGAGGGTGATTTTTTTGCCGCTATTAGACTTAAAGATTCAAACTTGGTGGATGCTTCATGGCTCGATAAATTAAATATCATATTAAAAGCCTTTAGGTTGCCCAGTTATAATCAGAACCAACCTGGTGGGAGCAGAGGCTTTATCTCCAATAAAGTATTAATGTTTGGCAATAGGTTAACAGCGCACTCCAAAGCTGAAAACCACGCAGCAATTGCGTTTCATTATGATGTATCTAACGAATTTTATGCGTTGTGGTTAGATAAAAGCATGGTGTATTCGTGTGCTTATTTCGAAAATACGTACGATACTTTAGAGCATGCGCAACTTGCTAAACTTGATCACATTTGCAAAAAACTCATGCTAAAACCAGGTGATAAATTTTTAGATATTGGTTGCGGCTGGGGTGCATTGGTACTGCATGCAGCCAAACATTATGGTGTAATTGCACACGGGGTGACGTTAAGCAGGCAACAATTAACACTAGCCCGCCAACGTATTTGCCAAGCTGGGTTAGAGAATGTGGTGACCGTGGATTTATGTGATTATCGCGATATTAAAGGGCATGGTCACTTTGATAAAATAGCCAGCGTTGGCATGTTTGAGCATGTGGGATTGAAAAACTTGCCTGTATATTTTTCTCGTATTCACAAACTATTAAAACCGGGTGGTCTGTTTCTTAATCATGGCATTACACATGATGTTGAGGGCTGGCAAAAAACGTTATCAACTGAATTTATTAATCACTACATTTTCCCCGATGGGCAACTAGATACAGTGAGCAATATCTCACGCGAAATGGAGCGTGCGAAATTTGAAATAGCTGATTGTGAATCATTACGTGCACATTACGCGTTAACACTTAGGCAATGGGTGACAAGATTAGAGCAAAACCATGCTGCAATATTAGAAGCTGTAAACGAATCAACTTACCGCATTTGGCGTTTGTACATGGCCGCCTGTGCGCTAGAGTTTGAAGGGGGTGAGCTGGGAGTTTACCAAATATTAGCCACAAAACGTAGTGCTGGCTTAACTGTATTGCCCCTGACGAGGCAACATTTATATGCCGACAGTAAGCAGGTATATTAGCCAAAAATCATCATAAGCGTGTATTAAATAAAAGTATGCGCTAGTTTATTCAGTAAATTAATTTGTTTACGTGCTTCTTGGGCAATTTCTGATGCCGTTAATCCCACAGGCCCAATATCTTGTGCAACTAGTGTATCGGCTGCAGCACCATGCACATAAACACCTAATTTTGCTGCTGCTATCCCCGAAAGGCCTTGCGCAATTAAGCTGCCAATTATGCCACTTAATACATCGCCCGTGCCACCACTTGCCAAACCTGGATTGCCAGTTGTATTAATAAACCAACTACCATTTGCACTTGCAATAACGGTACTTGCACCTTTTAACACGCAAGTTACCTGAAATTTGTAAGCTAAATTCTGCGCACTTTCAACACGATTTTGTTGAACATCATCCACGGTAGTATTAAGCAAACGCGCCGCTTCGGCTGGGTGTGGTGTGATAATAGATTCAGCTTGCCGATTTTTGAGTATCTCTTGCAAATGAGTATGCTGGCTAATTAAATTGAGCGCATCTGCGTCAATTAACAAAGCAACTCCTTGTGCCATACAAAACTCTAATAAATCAATCGCAACTTTAGATTGGCCAAGGCCAGTGCCTATGACTACACAATTAAGTCGTGCTAAATTGGTAAGTGTGGCTGCAGAATGCAACATAATTTCGGGGTGACAAGTGTCTGCGTTAGGCGCATTATCAGCCAAAAAAGCCGCATAAACACGCCCAGCACCGCAAAATAAGGCTGCGCGAGATGCCAATAAAACTGCTCCCACCATACCAGTATCGCCACCCACAATAGCAACACTACCAAAACTTCCTTTATGTGCATCTAGCGCACGCGAGGGCAAAGCAGGTAAAAACATGCTTTGCACTAGCGTATTACCTGACGCATTAGCCGCAATCGCCCGTGCTTTGCTTAACTCGGCGTTAATGATTTTTCCTTAACTCGGATTCTCACAAGTAATTTAATAGGCAACTGAAATATTATCGCTTACGTCGGTCACACCTGGTGTGTTCCAAACTGAATCGCTCACCATGTCACGCTCTGACCAGCTATGTACTACGCCTGTTAATGTGACCTTGCCACCGTTTACCGTTACCATAATTTCTTGGGCATCGGTTAGTGCGCGGCGTTTTAACGCAGCTTCTATATCTGATTTAACAGTGTTAGAAGTTAATTTTGATTTAATAACGATTTGGTTGCTAACACCTGTAACACCCATTAAATGGCGTATTGCGCTCGATGCAATTTGGCGCTGGTATTCATAATCAAGCGTACCAGATAATGTTACCCAGCCTTTTTCAACCAACACTTTTACGTGATTTTTTGGCCAGCTAGTCGCCCATTCCAATACGCTTTCTGCAGTTCGTGCAATATCAGCATCGCTTCTGTTACTAGCACCTGGCAATGTTACGTCTAACTCAACAGCCAATGCTTTCACCCCTGTTACTTTTTGTGCAGCACGCTCAGCTGCCCATTTTTCTGAGTATTTGTCGACATGACCTGATAGGGTCACCACACCATCTTTTACCTCAACGCCAATTTGGTTTGCATTAATAGATGAGTCCCATTTGAGTTCGGCCATAACATCGTTTTGTAATTGTGTATCTGTTTTCATGATTTTAATTCCCAAGGGTTATCGGGAGCTGAGTGTGTGCTTTTGTAGTGATTACGACTGTACGTTAGCGCACATTGCTTAAAATAAGAGAATTATTGTTTTAATATTTATGTATGTTAGCTAACTAACAGATGCCACTTTGTTGGTCTGGTATAAATCATTCGTTAATATTTTTTAACAGAAAATTAAAGGAAATGATCATGAAAAATACAATCTTAGTTACAGCTTTGGTACTTGCTGGTTTACAAACAACGAGTTTAAACGCATCTGCAGAGGTGGTTGGGGCTAGTGTAATTGGTGTAACGATAAGTGAAGTCTCAGAAATAGCATCGGGCTGGAGCGCTAAAAAAAGTATTCTTGGTAAACCTGTTTATAACGAAAAAGGGGACAAAATTGGCGTTATAGATGACTTAATAATTACACCCAATAAAACACTTTCTTATGCCATTATTGGTGCAGGTGGCTTTTTAGGAATGGGCAAATACGATGTGACAATACCTGTGACACAAATTAATGAAGTAAACGGCAAAATGGAGCTTAAGGGTGCGACTAAAGAATCGATTAAACAAATGCCGAAATTTGAATATGCACCAAAAATTGCAAATAGAGATGCTTTCGTTGCCAGTGCCGAGCAAGACATTCAAAAAGGTAAAGACAAACTTGCAGAACTAAACAAAAAAACGGAAGGCGAAAAAAGCGAAATGAAAGCTAAAGTGAATACAGAGGTTTTAGAATTGCAACAACAAATTAAGAGTGCTGAAACTAAATTAACTGAACTTAAAAATGCTACTGAGAAAAAATGGCGTGAGTATGAGGCGGGTGTAAGTGCAGCCGTTGCTAGCGTGCGTAAGCATTATAGTTAATAAAATTTATGCAAGCGTTTAAAGCAAGCATTGTTTATTTTGCGCTGGTGTTTGGATTAGGCTTTATATTAGGTTCAATCCGAGTGCCTTTCGTCGTGCCACGCCTTGGTCAACGAAAGGCTGAGCTGATTGAAACACCTTTTATGTTGGTAGGCATTGTAGTTGCAGCACAGTTTGTTGTTAAACATTATGTATTACCCAATACAATTTTGGCACCTGTCATCGTTGGTTTACTTGCGCTAAGTTTAGTAATTTTGGCTGAAATTTTATTGATTGTTGTATTGCAGGGCGGCACCTTTAGTCAGAATACAATGAGGCAGTATTTTAAAAGCCGCGATACAGTTTCTGCTAGCGTTTACATTGTTTTATTGATACTTTTTGCCTTAATGCCACTGATGATAATGAAAAGTTAACGTTTAATAATTTTTAAGCAATTAATCAAACCAACACTGACTCAACAGGCCGCCTTAACGATTTTGGCATTAGCCTGCCACGACCAAATCGCACCACTAAATCAATTCTGCCTGCACCAGCACCCTCGTTAATGTTGAGATGTGTCGCAAATTGTTGCCTTACTTTTGACACTTCTACTGCTTGATTGAGAAATGCGCTACGAATGCCCAATGCCGTGGCTTGCAAGGCAAAACGCTCATAACAACGACCCACTTCTAACCAGTGTGCGCTATCATTTTTATCTGACACAAAAATAGCCACCCCAGCAGAGCTGCGAATGTGTTTGGCGTATTTATCGTTTTCACTTTTTTCGTTAAACAGCAAATTAAATAGTGGGCTACCCAGCCATCTTGGTACTGATGGATTACCTGACGCGGCAGTATATAAACCATCGCCAGTGCGCACTGCGTCACTGCTACTAAAGCGTATCCACGATTTTAATTCTGCCATAAAAGCTGGGTCGTGTATTTGTGCGCTGTTTCCAGCAACCACGTAGGCTAAAATATTCTCCATCGCTTGTTTTTTAGTATGCAATAAAACATGTACGCCATCACCCGTGCCTGCCAGTTCAAGTAGGTTTAATTCGCCTGCTGATAGTGGCTTGCCATCGTATTCTGCACGTGTGCATTGTCTATCTGGTATGGCTTTAAATAAGGGCGTTGTAACGGCTTTGGTGGGTGTTAATGCAATATCTATTGCTTGGATTGCGTCGGCATCAAAATTGACCTCAGACTGTAAACCGTTATATAAAGCCGCTTGCAGTAAGTTTTCGGTTGCTGCACCAAGCGACACAAACAGGTGATGGTTATCAGGGTCAACTGCAGGGCAGCGCCGCATAAAGTCTGGCAAAATAACAATGCCATTGGCCGCAATTTTAAATTTCCAGCACTGCGTGTTGTGGCTAGATGCAGCCAGCGTGGCATAGCGCACCAGCTCGCGTTTTAACAACAGCTGATCGGTGATTGGTTCAGTAATAGGGCGCCAAATTTTAGTGACAGCCGCTTCATAGCTCTCATCCGATTCAGTTGCGCTAACATTCTGTGCAAAGGGTGCAGTGGCCATCGCCGCCGCAGAAAAGATAAATTGCCGCCTAGTTAGCATCGTGTCGATTCTAAAATCAATTAGCGCCATCTAAATGTTGTAATTGCTTTTCAAGCTCACGAATACGCTCTAAAAAAACCAGTATTAAACTAAGCGAATTACTTTCCAGTTCGAAATCACGCTTCAGCCGAGATAGCTGACGAACAGAAACCAAATGATGACTGCTAAAATGCCATGTGCTTATATTTGTATTTTTAAAAGAAGTTTCAATTAAATGCTCAGGGTTAAGCGCGCCATTTTCTACCAACTGTTGCAATTCAGTTCGTGACAAGCCAGAAAGTGCAATAAGTTCGTCGAATGATAGTGTGTGATGCTCGTTTAAAACAATTAAATCTGGCCATATTCTGTTGGTGTTCTCTGTTTTCATCGTTTGCTCCTATTCAAAATGAGCTCGCGGATTAAAACTAGAGATCTCTTTCAGTTTCGTTAACAATTCGCGTTCGCTATCACTTAAGTTGGGTGGCATCACAAGCTGAATAACTGCAAAAAGGTCGCCATGTTCTCCATTTTTTTTAGGCATTCCGCGTTTGATAATACGCATTTTTTGGCCATTTTTGCTACCAGCGGGTATTTTTAAATTAACCACACCTTGCAAAGTGGGCACGATAACTGTCGTGCCCAAAGCAGCTTCCCATGGTGTGATGGGTAAATCGATAAATAAATCATGCTCTACCACCTTAAATAATTTATGTGGCAAAAAGCTAATATTTAAGTATAAATTTCCAGTTGTACCACCATTAAAGCCTTTGCCACCTTTACCACGCAGCAACATTTTTGTGCTGTTGGTTACCCCTTTTGGAATGCGCGCTATAAATGAATGTGGCACTTGTTTTACTAAACCTTGGGCATCTTGTTCTGGCACACTAAAATTTAAATCTAGCGTTGTACCAATGTTTGCATCTTCCAACGAAATAGAGGCAGCCAATTCGTAATCTTGACCCACCATTGCTTGATTTCTACTTTGGCTTTGGCGTTTTCCTGTATAAAAATTTGCAAATAGATCAGCTAAATCAATGTCATCATACGGATTTTGCTGACCATTTTGTTGGCTATACTGCCCAAATGGATTGCCTTGACCATGACCATTATTACTTCCACCCCAGTTCGGTGGAGGCCTAAAGTCTTCACCCGCCCCATGTTTACCTAAATCATCGTAAGCGGCACGTTTTTCCTTATCTTTGAGCGTTGCATAAGCCTCACCAATTTCTTTAAATTTTTCTTCACCTTTTGGATCTTTGGTTACATCAGGGTGATATTGATGGGCAAGCTTTTTATACGATTTTTTAATTTCGTCTATTGTTGCGGTGCGCGAAACGTCTAATATTTCATAATAGTCTTTAAATTTCATCGTTTAAGATTTATTGATAGTAATAATCAGGTTTATACAATGACATATATTATAAATAAGCCGTAAATTAGTCTGTGCGCAAACGCACTTAATTCCGTGATGAAAGGCTTGCTGCAACATTATTCAACTGATTATCTTATTGGTATTTGTAAGATTAAGTGCGGTAGCGCACGGACAAGCAATGCTTAAGCTTAAATAATGCAAAATAAAATACATTGAGGATTGTGATGCTTAACCAAATGGAAACTGAATACTTACGCGCTTGTAACGATTGTGCAGCTGCTTGCTTACAATGCGCAACGCTATGTTTAAAAGAAGATGATCCCAAGCAAATGGTCAATTGTATTTTGTTGGACATGGAATGCGCTGACATATGCCACCATACCGCACAAGCCATTGCTAGAGGCGATTCTCATTTGCATGCGATTAGCTTATTGTGTGCAGAAATTTGTGAAAAATGCGCCGCCGAATGTGGCAAACATGCAATGGATCACTGCCAGCATTGCGCTGAAACTTGTAAGCGCTGCGCAGTTGCTTGCCGAAGCATGAGAAACTAGCATGACGCATTGAGACTATATTTAAAATCTTAGGAATAAAGCCATGCAAATAGAAACTTTACACACAGCAACTATAAGTGTAATGGGAATGGTCTGCGGCGGGTGCGTTGATATTGTGACAAGGGCGCTGGTAGCGGTTGATGGCGTGCACGATGTGCAAGTGTCTCTTGCATTAGGCGACGCTGTCGTGCAGTACGACGAACAATTTACATCACCAGATAAACTGAAAGCCGCAGTAGCAACAGCAGGGTATGGTGTTGTAGATGAGAATAATTCACTATGGCCTGAAGCTAGAGGCTGTAGCTGCAAATAAATATGTGGACATTGACTTGTTAAACATCCAAGAAGTAAGTCATATATTGTACAGCGACCAAAAATGAGCAAGTGCGCTTGCAAACAAAGCCACTCAATTCCTAATCTCCATTGTCAGCGGCTCCAATAAATAGGATTTTAGCCTAATGTTATGTGCGGCACCGCACAGTCATTTTGATGAAAACAACGTAAATTAATAGCTTAAATATTAACCTCTTTTTTGAGATTGTTCGTAGTTAAATTTACGTTTTTTATCAATTTGATTGAAGGTTATGATCAACATTAATTTTGTAGCACTTCAAAAATTACTGCACTTTTTACTTCCGCCAGCTATAAAAGAGCGCGATGCCTTGCTGTTGCGTGCGGAGTTGCTCAGTATTGATCAACTGAAACGCCATGCCATCACGATGGCAAAACAGCATCAAATTAATCCCCGTAAAGCAGCAGATAAGCTGTTGGCCAGACTGGCTGACAATGAACGCGTGATCACCAGTGCGTATCAGGTGATTACTGGCTCAGCTAGTCGCGTAGACAATCAAAATCAGAAACTATCGCCCGCAGAGAACTGGTTGTTAGATAATTACTATTTGATTGAACAGCAATTTACGCTTGCAAGAAGACATTTGCCGCGAGGTTACAGCAAGCAATTACCTAAATTACTAGATGGTTCATCCGATGGCTTTCCGCGCATTTATGATTTGGCGCTGAATTTAATTTCCCATATGGATGGACGAATTGATAACGAAAATACAAGTGAGTTTGTTGCGGCTTATCAATTGGTTGAACCGCTGATGCTAGGCGAACTTTGGGCTTTCCCCATCATGCTGCAATTAGCATTGTTAGATAACCTGCGACGTGTATCTGTACGTATTGCCAATCGTCGTGAAGAGCAAGAAACTGCGGTTATTTGGGCAGACCGTATGCTAGCAGCTGCAGAGAACAATCCTAAACAATTAATTCAACTGCTGGCTAAATTTGCCGATGCAGATATACCGCTAACCGCACCATTTGTAGAAGAGTTTTATACTAAATTACAAGACCATGGCTCCGCTATGGGATTTGTGCAAACGTGGGTAGAGCAGCAATTATCGCTGCAAAACACAACTGCGACAAAATTGCTAGAGTTAGCCAGTCGAACAGCAGCAACTAATCAAATTTCTATTGCCAATAGCGTTGGAAGTCTGCGCTTTATAGCTGCAATGGATTGGCGCGATTTTGTAGAGGAACATAGTGCGGTTGAAAAAATCTTAAAACACGATCCTGTAAGTGAGTATTTTAAGCAAGATTTTGCAACGCGCGACCAGTATCGGCATGCCATTGAAGATATCGCGTGTTCATCTGCAAAAAACCAGATTGAGCCATCAAATAACCATTGTGCGCAATTTGAAATACAAGCAGCGCAGGTCGCTTTAGATCTGGCCATTTCGTCCAGCAATGCATTAGGCACACACCATCGTCAAGCGCATGTTGGCTATTATCTAATTGACGATGGATTAGATACACTAAAAAAGACTCTAAATTGCCGAGGCTCATTTCTCACATACATACAACATATTTGTAAACAACATCGTTTATTGGTGTACACCGGAGCGATTTTATTGATTGCAGCCTTGTTTACTGGGGCGGTTTGTTTAGTTTTAAATCAGTTAAATGACAATATTTGGTTTGCTTGGTTATTTGGCTTGCTGACTTTTTTAGCCAGCATTGGCTTAGCTAATACCTTAGTCAATGAGATCATTACCCAAACCTTTAAACCACATCGTTTACCTAGGTTGGATTTTTCAAAGGGCATCCCAGAGTCACATCGTACCATCGTAGTTGTGCCAACCTTAATTGGTAGCATTGACGAGATTGATCGACTTTTAGAAGCCTTAGAAATTCGATACTTAGGCAATCAAGATCCTAATTTGTATTTTGGTTTGTTAACTGATTTTCGTGATGCGGATGTGAAAATCATGGCCGACGATGCTGATTTAATCGCGCATGCACGTCAGGGGATTGAGGCATTAAATGCCACTTACCAATCTGAAAGACACAGCATTTTTTATTTATTTCATCGCCAACGTGAGTGGAATAGTGTCGACAAAATCTGGATGGGTTACGAGCGTAAACGTGGCAAGCTAGAACAGTTTAATACCCTATTAAGAGATGGGGATATGGATAGTGTCAATCGTACTGCTTTTACCGATATTGTCGGTGATCAGACGATATTAAAAACCTTCAAATACGTGATTACACTTGATACTGATACACAATTGCCACGTGATTCCGCACATCAGCTCATTGGTAATATTGCGCATTGTCTTAATCGACCAATTTTTGATGAAAAAGCAGGTCGAGTCACCCAAGGCTACGGCATTTTACAACCGCGTACATCGATTGGCCTAGTAAGTGCATCTCAAACCCTATTCACAAAACTGTATGCTGGAGAATCAGGCCTAGACCCATACACAACAGAGGTGTCGGATGTTTATCAAGATGCGTTTGCAGAAGGTTCATTTATTGGTAAGGGCATTTATGACGTTGACGCTTTTAGGCTTGCAGTTGACGGACGCTTTCCAAATAACTTAATACTAAGCCATGATTTGTTAGAGAGCGGCTATGTGAGAAGTGCGCTGGTGTCTGATGTAGATTTAATCGAAGAGCATCCGTCTAGTTATGCGATAGATATTAGTCGTCGTCATCGATGGATACGCGGCGATTGGCAGCTGTTAAGTTGGTTGCTTCCAAAGGTGCCATCTGTAGCCAATAAGCTACCAAACCCTTTAAGCGCGTTATTAAAATGGAAAATTTTAGATAACCTGCGGCGTAGCTTGGTACCCATCTACTTGGCTCTATTACTGCTTACCAGCTGGGTGTTTGCAATCTCAATAGGTGAGCCAAGCGTTGCCTGGCTAGCATTAGCTGTTGTGTTGATTGTTTTATATTTGCCAACGCTGTTAAGTGCTATTACTAATTTATTTAAAAAATCCAAAGAAAGTAGTTGGGTAACGCATTTAATATTTACTGGCAATGCAGTTGGCAAAGCCTTTTTAATAGATACATTGCGGTTTGGTTTTTTACCCTATCAGGCACTGATTCATATTGATGCTATTGTCAATTCTGCATTGAAAATGCCTTTTACCAAGCGGGGTTTATTGCAATGGCATTCGCCTGTTTATGCAAGACGAAACGCATGCACAAGCCTTCTAGACTTCTATGCTGAGATGTGGGGTGCACCCGCAATTGCACTCGTATTTGTTAGCTTTTTAACTTTTAATCAATGGTTAAATCATTACTTTTTAATGGTATGGATTATTTGCGTACCAATATGTATGTTGTGGTTAGTATCTCCTGCAATAGCTTGGTTCATCAGCAAACCAATCACCTCAAGACAGGCAGATTTAACCCCAAGCCAAACCCTATTTTTACACGAAAATGCAAAACTTACTTGGCAATACTTTGCTCAGTTTATAAACGCTGACGATAACTGGTTACCCCCAGACAACGTGCAAGTTTATCCAAGTGAAAAAATTGCATCACGCACTTCGCCCACCAATATGGGGTTGAGTTTATTGGCCTATTTGGCCGCCTATGATTTTGGTTATATCAAGTTGGCAGAGTTGCTGACGTTAACCGAGAACACGATATGCAGTATGGAAAAACTAGGTCGCTACCATGGCCACTTCTATAACTGGTATGACACACAGACTTTGCAAGTATTAAACCCACAGTATGTATCTTCAGTCGATAGTGGTAATTTGTTGGGATGTTTAATTACTTTGCAGGCTGGACTTTTGGAAATCAAGAATCCGACCAATGTACAAAAAATAGATGAGTTGATAGCACGCATCGGCAAATTGGCTGAGATGGATTTTAGTTTTTTATATGACGATAAAACAAATTTGCTCAGCATTGGTTTTGACGCAGGTGAGCGGCGGCGTGATCCATCTTGCTATGATTTATTGGCATCTGAGGCACGCTTGGCAAGTTTTATACTGATTGCGAATGGTCAATTACCACAAAAACATTGGTTCTCATTAGGGCGTTTATTAACAAATAGTGGTGGCGAAGCAAGTTTAATCTCATGGTCTGGCTCGATGTTTGAGTATTTAATGCCGCAATTACTCATGCCTAGCTTTGAAAATACTCTGTTAGATAAAACCTGTAAAGCCGTGGTAAAACAGCAAATTAAATACGCGCAGCAGCATCATGTGCCTTGGGGTATTTCAGAATCTTGTTACAACGTTACCGACATTGCGCAAGTCTATCAATATCGTGCTTTTGGCGTGCCAGGCTTAGGCTTTAAGCGCGGTTTGGCCGATGATTTAGTGATTGCGCCATACGCTAGCGCATTAGCGTTAATGGTGATGCCAAAAGAGGCTTGCAGCAACCTACAAACATTGGCTGACAGCGGGTTTGTTGGGCAGTATGGATTTTATGAAGCGATTGATTACACGCTAAACCGCCTTCCACGGGGTAAAAAACATGCAGTAGTGCAAACATTTATGGCGCATCATCAAGGCATGAGCTTATTGTCTTTTGCAGATGTATTACTTAATAAGCCCATGCAGCGTCGATTTATGGCCGCACCCTATATCAAGGCCACAGAATTACTGCTGCAAGAACGTGTTCCTAAGCTGGCTGGCACGTTACAACCCAACATTGCTGAATCAAACCCCAATAAATTAATTGAAGATGCAACTGGATTGATGCGCGTGTTTACCAACCACAATACGCCAATACCAGAGGTGCACTTGTTATCTAATGGTCGCTATCATGTCATGGTAACTAATGCTGGAGGAGGTTACAGTCGCTGGCATGATTTGAGTGTTACACGTTGGCGCGAAGATGCAACGCAAGATAATTGGGGTAGTTTTATCTATTTGCGAGATACAGAATCGCAGCGAATTTGGTCTGCAGCGCATCAGCCAACTTTGATTCAAGCTGACCATTATGAAGCGGTTTTCACTCAGGCTCGGGCAGAATATCGGCGCCGTGATCAATCCATTGAAACACATACTGAAATAAGCGTATCACCAGAAGATGACGTAGAAATCAGACGCGTGATACTGACTAATTTTTCTAATCGAGCACGTTCAATTGAGATTACTAGCTATGCGGAAGTGGTTTTAGCACCACAAAACGCCGACTTAGCGCACCGTGCTTTCAGTAACTTATTTGTGCAAACTGAAATTTTACACGATCGCCAAGCCATCACTTGCACTAGGCGCCCACGTACCAAAGACGAACGTGTGCCTTGGATGTTTCACTTGATAGCGGCACCTGGAGTTGTGAGTGACGATATAAGCTATGAAACTGATCGTTCAAAATTCATCGGTCGAGGTCGCACATCAGCCAATCCTGTCATGTTGGATGCGCTTGAAGCTAACTTAAAATCAGAAGAAAGTTTATTGGAACAAGTTTCTACACAAATAACGGGTCAACTTTTTGGTAAGCAAAGCGCAAAGAATGCTGCGCATAATAGTCAGCTTTTATCGAATACAGATGGCTCAGTGCTTGACCCGATTGCAGCGATTAGACGGACGATTAGATTAGCAACTGACCACTCAACGACGCTGCAGATTATTACTGGAATTGCTAGCTCGCGCGAGGCAGCACTCGCATTAATCGATAAATATGGTGACAAGCATTTTGTAGAGCGTGCATTTGAAATGGCATGGTTTCAAAGCCAAGAAGTGTTGCGCATGTTAAACGCGACAGAGGCAGATGCACAGGTGTTTGGGCGTTTAGCCAGTTCAGTGATTTATTGCAATGCCTTGCGCCGCGCAGAGCCAAGTATCATTTTCCGCAATAGTCAAGGGCAATCAGGTTTGTGGCGATTTGGTATTTCTGGTGATTTGCCCATTGTGCTTATTCGGATTGCGGATATCGGTCGAATTGATTTAATCAAACAACTGCTGCAAGCGCATACCTATTGGCACATGAACGGGTTAATAGTTGATTTGGTGATTATAAATGAAGATTTTTCAGGTTACCGTGCGGCCTTGCATGATTCTATTATTGGATTAATCAATGCGGGGCCAGAAGCGCAAACCCTTGACAAGCCTGGTGGTGTATTTATCAGGCGAGCCGAGGAGTTATCTGAAGAAGCGCGTGTATTGTTTCAAACGGTGGCGCGGATTGTGTTCACGGATAATGCAGAGTCATTAATGGAGCAAGTTGATCGTCGCGTGGCCATTGATAGAGCAGCTGAGCCCACCGCTAGCAGACTAGAGCCTATGCTAGAAATTGAAAAATATCCGCAAGCGAAATTGCCACAGAGAAACCTTATATTTAATAACGGATTAGGTGGTTTCACCTCAGACGGTCGTGAGTATGTTATCACGCTAAGAAGTGGTCAAAACACACCTGCGCCTTGGTCTAATGTTATAGCCAGTCCTCATATTGGCACAGTTGTATCAGAGGCTGGCGGCACCTACACTTGGGTAGAAAACGCACATGAGTTTAGACTAAGCACTTGGCACAACGACCCGATTTCCGATGTTAGCGGGGAAGCACATTTTATTCGGGATGACGAAACAGGGGCATTTTGGTCACCTACACCCTTGCCAAACTGTATTGCAGCTCAAGAAGTTAGTGATTATGTATGTCGCCATGGATTTGGCTATAGCGTTTTTGAGCACACTGAGCTTGGCATTTTCACAGAACTCACTACCTATGTGGCGATGGATGCGCCCGTAAAATTCGTGGTGATTAAGTTAAAAAATGTATCTAACCGCACCCGAAAACTATCAGTAATGGGTTATTTAGAGCTGGTAATGGGTGAATGGCGACATGCTAATATCATGCATATAGTGACAGAGCACGATGCGCATACAGGCGCATTGTTTGCAAAAAACGCTTACGGTCGAGAATGTGCGAATCGCATCGTTTTTTCACATGTCAGTGATAAAGATAATACATTTTCTGGAAGCCGCACTGAGTTTATAGGCAGAAACAGCTCGCTGGCGAGCCCAGCAGCTATGCGACGCAAACGCTTATCTGGCAAAGTGGGGGCGGGGTTGGATCCATGTGTAGCATTGCAAACGCAAATTACCTTGCTAGCTAACCAAGAGCGTGAGCTGGTGTTTATATTGGGCGCTGCTAAAAATATTGATGAAATGCACGGGTTTGTACATCGAATGGGCGGGGTGGCTGGTGCAAGGCAAGCCCTTGATGCAGTGCATGAGTATTGGAACCATACGCTAGGTGCATTGCAAGTAGAAACGCCAGATGTGGCTTTAAATGTATTGGCTAATGGTTGGTTGATTTATCAAACTATCTCGTGCAGATTATGGGGGCGAAGTGGCTATTACCAATCTGGCGGTGCTTATGGTTTTCGCGATCAGTTGCAAGACACGATGGCACTTATTCATGCCACACCTTGGCTGGCGCGCGAGCAAATTATTCGCTGTGCTGAGCGCCAATTTCCGCAAGGTGACGTGCAACATTGGTGGCATCCACCCAATGGACAGGGCGTGCGTACGCATTTCTCCGATGATTATTTGTGGCTAGCCTATGCAACTTGTCGATATGTATTGGCAACAGGTGACAAAGCGATACTAGATGAACAAGTCCATTTTTTAGAAGGGCGTAGCCTAAACCCTGTTGAAGAAGCTTATTACGATTTGCCACAACGCTCAAATGAATCAGCAAGCTTGTATGAGCATTGCATGCGCGCCATTAAAAATGGCTTAAAGTTTGGCGCACACCAGCTACCACTAATGGGCTGTGGTGATTGGAACGATGGTATGAATTTAGTCGGTAAAGATGGTAAGGGCGAGAGTGTCTGGTTGGCATGGTTTTTGGTAGATAATTTAAATAGTTTTAGCAAAATTGCCAACATGAAGGGCGATTTAGGATTTGCAGAATTTTGTATAACACAAGCCGCTTTATTAAAAGGCAGCATTGAAACGCATGCGTGGGATGATGAATGGTATAAAAGAGCTTATTTTGACGATGGCACACCGTTAGGATCAAAACAAAATGATGAGTGCCAAATTGATTCGATTAGCCAAAGCTGGGCAGTAATTTCAAAAAGTGGTGACCCAGCGCGAGCACGACAAGTGGTAGCCGCTGGCAACCAGAGCGTCGTCACCGGGAGCAAAGACTTCCTCATCTCGGTGACCTTCAACGTGCCCCCGAACACCACCAGGCTGTGTCGCGCCGCTGTGCTGGTCGTGGGCGACAGCAGATTCAGCGAACCGCCGCCCGGACCGTCGATCGTCAGTTGCCTCGACGTGCGTCCGTGAGCCGAACTACTCGAACATCGGCGGGCCCAGCGTCTCGATGCCGTAGCGGCCGTCGATCTGTTGCAGCACGTCGAGCG
>JANNOS010000029.1:0-10343 GCA_031399315.1 Methylophilaceae bacterium
ATGTAAGGATGAGAAAAACAAAAAAGACTGTGCGCCATAATTCGTAGTCGTATCGTAACCTTGCTGTAACAAAAAGTTATTAATATAGAGTCCTCATTAGGTGGCTAGGTAAATATTCCCTACTGCTTCTTTTTTCAGGGCTCTATTTCTTTATGCGCAAACAAAATAACTATAAAACACGCACAGTTATTTTCACTCTTTTAATGCTTGTGCAAGAGATTTCTGCGCATGCTGGTGAGGCTGCAAGCGCTAGTGCTGAAGTTGGGGCAACGTCAAGTGCTGTGCAAAAAAGTGATGTTCAATCTGATGTGGCAAATAAACCTGAAGTAGAAGTTAAACCACTAGATAACCAAGCCGCAGCTGGTGAAAAATCACCAGAAAAAACTACTGAAAAATCTAAAGAAAAAGCCGTTAACTACTTTGATATTTTAGAGTTTCAGGTCGAAGGCAATACCAAACTCCCTCAAGTCAAAATTGAAGCTGCTGTTTACCCACACATGGGTGAAAAAAAGACAATCGATGATGTAGAAAAAGCGAGAGAAGGGTTAGAAAAAGCTTACCATCAAGCAGGCTATTTAACGGTGCTGGTAGATATTCCTGAGCAAGAAGTTAATAGAAAAATAGTTAAATTAAACGTTACAGAAGGTAAAGTTGCCAAACTGCGGATTAAAGATTCGCACTATTACTCTTTAGGGCGGATTAAAGAGTTATCACAATCAGTCAAAGAGGGTGAGGTACCCCACTTTCCTGCGCTACAGCAAGATGTCACGCGCTTAAACCGCACTGCCGATAGACGCGTAACCCCAGTGTTAAAAGCAGGTAAAGAATTTGGTACGGTAGACGTTGAATTAAAAGTCGACGATAAGCTACCACTTCATGCTAGCTTGGAATTGAACGATCGCTATAGCCAAGATACAACAAGATGGCGTTTAGGCGGCTCAATTCGATATGACAATTTATGGCAGCGTGACCACAGTTTGTCCTTAGGGTTTCAGTTGTCGCCACAGAATATTGATGAAGTTCAAGTCGTTTCTGCCAATTATTTAATGCGCTTTGATACTAGTGACATGTTGCTAGCTTTATATGGTGTGCATTCCAAAAGTAACGTTGCAACGGTGGGCGGTATTAATATTTTAGGTAACGGTACTATTTTTGGTGCACGTTTAATTAAACCTTTGCCCTCTGTTGAAAACTATTTCCACTCAATCTCTTTCGGTGCTGATTATAAGGACTATGGTCAAACAGTGGTGTTTGGCGATAAATTTAGTACGCCAATTACATACGTGCCCTTGTCAGCATCCTATTCTAGTAATTGGCAAGGTACGGGTAGTAGCACGCAATTTACTGTAGGTCTTAACTTCGGTCTTCGTGGTTTAGTTGCTGATGAAAAAGAGTTTGATGACAAAAGACCCGGCGCAAAACCTAATTTCTTTATCGCAAAAGCTGAGGTAGAGCATACACATACTTTGCCAAAAGGTTTCGAAGGATATATTAAATTAGATGGGTTTTTCTCAGGCTCACCTCTGATTTCTAATGAGCAGTATCTTGCTGGTGGCGCTGATACGGTGCGTGGTTATTTAGAGGCAGAGGCCTCTGGTGATCAAGCTGTACATTCAACCTTAGAAATTCGTACACCACAATTACTAAAAAATATAGCTTGGATCCAGGATTTTAAACTTGCGGCTTTTTATGATATCGCTAGATTAAATACTATCGATGCTGATTCAAGTACGCTGTCAGGCACTGGCTTTGGTTTGCGGTTAAAAGCGTTAAAAGGACTTAATTTTAATCTTGATTTGGCTGTGCCGCTTAAAGATAGTTTAGCAACAAAACAAGGCGATTTGGCAAGCCATATGCGGCTTTGGTACGAATTTTAAATATGAAGTAATGCGTAAATTAGATTTAGTAAATTAACTTAGGAATTTGGTGTATGAAAAGACTTTTATTATCGTTGGTTATTGTGTGTGGCTTGCTACCGTTAACAGGCTTTGCAGAGTGGAACAAAGACTGGACAGCGCGCAATAAAATATCGATCAATGCGCAAGGAACAACTGAGGCTGCAAACCAAGTGCCAGTGGTAGTGCGTTTGCATTCTGGAAATTTTGACTTTACGACTGTGAATATTGATGGCTCTGATATGCGATTTATTGCTGCTGACGATAAAATTGAGCTTAGGTTTTATGTGGAAAAATTTGATGCGGTAAATGAATTGGCGGTTATTTGGGTGCAATTACCAAAAATAGATGCGGCAGAAAAAGATGCGCACTTTTGGCTCTACCATGGGAATGAAAATGCAACTACGGCAAGCAATGCAAAGGCAACTGTTAATGCCAATACAGTCGCAGCTTTCCATTTTGCAGAAAGCGCATTAACGCAAGATAGCTCTAATACAGGCTTGGCGGCCGGTGGAGAAATTACAGTACAAAAAGCAGGCTTGATAGGTGAGGCAGCGGTGTTTGCAGAAAAGCCATTTGTAATTTCAGTGAATCCTGCACTTAAACATACTGCTGGGGCGGCCTATACATGGTCGGCTTGGATTAAGCCTGCGAGCTTACCGCAAACAGCTACTTTGTATAGTCAAAACGATTCCATAAGTTTAAAGATTGATGCGCAAAAATTGAGCCTAAATGTAGGCGAAAGCAATATTGCAGGTGGGGAAATTAAAGCAGCCGTTTGGCAGCATGTGGCTTTTACGCTAGAAGGTGCGAAAGCAAATATTTATGTGAATGGTATTCAGGTAGGTTCTGGTGAAGCGCCAGGCGTGAATGCAGAAGCTGATGTGAAAATTGGTGAGGCATTTACGGGTGAGATGGACGAGCTAGAAATTGACAACGTAGCACGTAGCGAAGCTTGGATTAAGTTTGCAGCCAGCAGCCAAGGTGTAGATAGCAAGCTTATAACAGTGGCCGCAGGCGAGGGTGAAGAGGGGGAAGAAGAAGGCGAAGCTAATTACATTGGCATTTTAATTAACAGCTTAACGTTAGATGCCAAAATTGTGATTGGTATTTTAGCCGTGATGTTTGCGATTAGCGTCTGGGTGATGTGGACTAAGTTTGCCTTGGTGGCAAAAACTGATAAAGATAATAAAAAATTCTTAGCGCGCTTTCAGAAAGCCAGCACTACCGATTTATTGCAACTAGATAAAGGCGGCAATTACAAAGACTCTAACTTGTATATGTTGTACATGGCGGGCTTGCGTGAGATTAGAAAACGTGAACACGCAGATCAAAAACTATCACTCAGCGGTGCTTCGATGGATGCGATTAAAGCCGCGATTGATGCTGATTTGGTGCGCGAAACGCAACGTCAAAATGCTGGCATTGTATTGTTAACCATTGCGATTTCTGGAGGCCCGTTCTTAGGTTTGTTGGGTACGGTGGTTGGCGTAATGATCACCTTTGCGGCTATTGCGGCGGCGGGCGACGTAAACGTAAACGCCATTGCGCCAGGTATTGCGGCAGCTTTGTTGGCAACGGTTGCTGGCTTGGCTGTGGCGATTCCTGCGCTATTTGGTTATAACTATTTAGCCAGCCGTATTAAAAATATCACCATTGCAATGCAAATATTTGTGGATGAATTTGTCACGCGTACTGCCGAACTTTACGGTAAGGAATAAGGCAGAAGATGTCAGAAGGAGTAAAGGAAGAGAACCAGCTATACGACGAGATTAACATCACGCCGATGTTGGATTTGGCTTATGTGCTACTGGTGATTTTTATCATTATGACAACGGCATCGGTGCAGGGCGTTAAGGTAGATACGCCACAAACGTTAAATGCTGCGCCACTTGCAAAGCCACAAATGCGAGCGATTACAGTCACCAGCGATGGCACAATTTATTTAGATGCTTACCCAGTGGATATGGCAAGTTTAGAACAACGTTTGGCAGAATATAAAAGCGGTAATCCAGATTTGCCTGTGGTGCTAAAAGCCGATGCCGCCGCACATTATGAAAAAGTTTCTGAAGTATTAGAAATTTGTAAAAAGATAGACATTACCGAAGTGGGTTTGATTACTAAAAAAATGACTGAATAAACATGCAAGTACAAAACGACGCACAACCTTACGACACCATTAATATCACGCCGATGTTGGATTTGGCTTATGTGCTATTAGTGATTTTTATTTTGATGACAACGGCAGGCGTGCAAGGCTTAACCATGAACCTACCTAAGCCATCTAATAAGCCTAGCACTGAAAAGCACGATATTAAAATTGTGCAAGTACAACAAGGTGGCACAGTAACAATTAATGGCGCGGGCGTGAGCATGAGCGAACTAGAAAGCCAATTAAATGCAGCAAAAGCGGCAGATCCTAAGTTTAATGTGATGATTAAAGGCGAGCCAAAAGCACCTTATGCAGGTGTGGTTGGCGTGATTGATTTGGTCAATAAGTTGGAAATTGAAAACGTAGGTTTGGTGACAGGCCGTATTGGGACGTAGTCATGCAAGTTACTTATGATCCTAGTATAGATGGCCCAGATATATCTGACACAGATATTGACGATGAGGCAGAAAGTAGCGGCAAAGTTTGGCTTAAACGTGTTGCCATAGCACTCATCGCGCTATTGGTGTTGGGCGGTATTGGGTATGGACTTAAAAGCTTAATGTCTGGCAGTAATGAGCCACGTACAAAAGCAAAAACGACGATTAAGTTACTGCCTGATACACCACCACCTCCTCCGCCACCGCCAAAGGAGCCACCAAAAGAACAACTAAAAGAGCAACCAAAAGAAATTAAAGTGGAGCAGCCTAAGCCAGTAGAAGCACCGCCTGTTGAGAGTTTAAAAATGGAAGGCGCCGCGGGTGATGGCCCAAGCCCATTTGCTGCGGGCGCTGTCAATAACGAGTATAGCGGTGGTGATGTTAGCACGATAGGCGGCGGTCCTAATAAGAATCAATTTGCTTGGTATACAGGCTTAATCAAAGAAAAAATAGAAGATGCTATTTCTAAAGATAAAGAGCTTGCAAGTGGCTCATATAAAGTAATTGTAAAGGTGTGGGTTGCTGCTAATGGGCGTATTCAGAAGTATGAGTTGGTGAGTTCAACTGGAGATACGGAAAAAGATGTATTGGTTAAAAAGGCACTAGACGAAATGCCACCGTTATCTGAAGCGCCGCCTAGAGATATGCCGCAGCCTATTAAGTTAAGAGTCACATCGCGTTCAATAGGCTAGTTGAATTAAACGTTGATTTAAAAAAATAGTTAAATAGTTGAATAAAATTTTTGAATATGAAATGGAAATTACCATGAGAAAATCGCAACCACTTAAAAAGCGCTCTAAAGATACTCGGCGTAGTCATTTATCTGATATATGCGCTAACCCCATTGTTGCAACGTTAGCTGCCTTAGTGCTTGGGACTTCGGTTAGCACTGCACAAGCGGGTGAGCGTGAGTCATTAGAACAGCTGCGTTCGACTACGACCAATTTAGTCAATTTGTTGGTGCAAGAGGGCGTGCTTAGTAAAGACAAAGCGGATGCCCTATTAAAGCAGGCTGCGCAAGACGCACAAAAAGCCAAAGAAAAAGATGCAGTTGCAACACCAGCAACAACAGCTGAATCTGTGGATGCAGCGATTGATCAGAAAATGGTACGCGTGCAATATGTACCTGATATCGTAAAAAATGAAATGAAAGAAGATATCAAAAAAGAAGTGATGAAAAACTTAAACTATAAAGCGGGTACGCGTTTAGGTATGCCAGAGTGGATTGATCGCCTTGCTTGGGAAGGCTCACTGCGTTTAAGAGCAGAGTCAGATCGATTTGGTGATGGTAATCCTACACCATTTAATTTTAATGCAGCTAATGGTACAAGCGTAAAGAATACTACAGAAGATAGAAATCGTTTGAGATTACGTGCGCAACTTGGCGTTAAGGCAGAGGTTAATGATTGGATGTCAGCTGGTATTAGAATGACAACTGGTAACTTGGATGATCCAATTTCACCTAATCAGACACAAGAGTCAGCTAGCAGTAAATTTACGATAGGCCTAGATCGCGCCTATATGAATGCCAAAATTAAACCTTGGTTAAATGTGGTAGGCGGACGTTTTGCTAACCCTTGGTTTTCAACTGATTTACTTTGGGATCCTGATTTAGCTTTCGATGGTATTGCTGCAAGCTTTACCCCCAAAATTAACGATCAATTCTCTGGCTTTGTGACTTTAGGCGCATTCCCAATTGATGAAATCGAGAAATCTTCGACTAATGAGGCTAAAAGCAAATGGATGTATGGCTCACAGGCAGGTATTAATTGGAATATTAGCAATAAATTATCGGCCAAATTGGGTGTGGCTTTGTACGAGTTTAAGGATGTTGAAGGCGTTTCAAATGGTGTGAATGCAGGAACTAGTGGTCCTTTTAGTGCGACTGTTCCAGCTTTTAGAACCAAGGGCAATTCTACTTTTGATGTTAATGGAGGTTTAGCAACTGAACAATTTGGCTTGTCTTCAAAATTCAGAGATTTAAATGTTACTGGTCAAATTGATGTTGCGACGTTTGACCCTGTGCACATCATTTTAACAGGCGATTACGTCAAAAATATTGGCTTCGATAAGAGTGAAATTACTAAAAGAACAGGCACAGCGCCTAAAGAGGAAACCGATGCTTATCAGCTGAAACTTGCTGTAGGCATGCCGACGACTTATCAAGCAGGGCAGTGGCAAGTATTTGGAGCTTATAAACGCTTAGAGGCAGATTCAGTATTGGATAGTTTTACCGACTCCGATTTTTACCTAGGAGGCACCAATGCTAAAGGTTGGTTGCTGGGTGGTAGCTATGGCATTGATAAAAACACTTGGCTCACCGCAAGGTGGTTTAGCGCTGATGAAATTACTCCGCGTAGCACAAGCATCGGTGGCACACCATTATCGCCGCTGTCTATAGACGTATTAATGCTTGATCTTAATACCAAGTTTTAACTAGGGCAGATGATGAAGTTGACACTGACAAACAAAATTTTATATTTGCTTATAATTACTTTAGCGATATCAATCGCGGGCTCTGGCAATGTTATTGCTGCTGAGAAAGATAAAGCGGCAAGACGTGCGGCATTGATGATGCAAAAAATGAAGCAGGATATGGAAGCAGAAAAAGCAGCCATGCAGACGCTGTTTGATGCACAAAAAAAAGAACTGGAAGATAAGCTAATAGTTAAAGATGAAGAGCTAGCCGTTGTTGATAAGAAACTAGCAACTGCAGAACGAAAAAACAAAGCATTAGAGAGTGAGATAAAAAAAGTCACGCTTGAAAAAGAAGCAATTGATGCCAAGCAACAGCAAACGCAAAAGAGTTTAGATGACTTAGAAGGGCAATATCAGCAAGCACTTGCGGACTTAAAATTTAACGATAATCAACGCAAAACCTTATCGACAAATTTAGCACAAACGACAAAATCAGTTAATGAATGCGAGGCAAAAAATGCCAAATTACATCAGTTTGGTACAGAGCTAATAAAAATATACGATAACCCAAGCAGCTATGAGGCAGTGATGCGAAAAGAGAAATTTCTTCAGCTGAAACGCGTTGAATTGGAAAATATTTTACAAAGCAAACAAGATAGTCTTGATGATGCGCGCTTTGTAAACAGAAAAAATGCGTACTAGTACTTGTAATAATAATTTCTTAAAAACGTCATAAAAGAAATAATATCGTCATAATCACTGCGTAGTATGCAAGTTTTAGTTGCGAGTGACTCACATGGCAAGTCAATCCTCAACACATGTTAGCGTGCTATTTCAGTAGTATCACTAAAAATGCATACTTTTTCGTTTAAAAAAGTACAACTCTGGTGCTTGCTATCGTTGCCGCTCTTGCCAATGACTGCCGTGGCTGAAGGCATCATAGATATTAAACCCTTTATTAACACTAGTATTAACTATGACGATAATGTGTTTCGATTTTCATCCCCTGAACAAGCTAAAGCAGCATTGGGATCTTCTGATACATCTGATGTAATCAAGCAAATCGGCTTGGGTGTAGCGGTTAATTTAAGGTTAAGCAGACAACTCATTAATTTGTCGTCTAGCATCAATAAGAACAGTTTTAATCGGTTTACGAATCTTGATAATATTGGTAAAGCCAATAGCTTGCGCTGGAGCTGGCGCATTGGTAGCGATATTTATGGGGAGTTAGGCGCTAGTGAAAAAGTAGCAATTGCTGGGTTTAATGAAAACAGAAATCAGCAGAGAAACTTAACAACTACTAACCAAAAAATTGCCAGTATCAACTGGAGCTTTATTCCAGATTGGTCGATAAGTGCGAGTCACGAACAAGTGGACTTTGAAAATGATTTAGTAAGTTCTAGAGTGTTAGATAGAGAAGATAAAATATATGAAGCAGGGGTGGGTTACCAAAACCAAAATAATACTAAACTTGGTTTGGCTTACCGTGTTGTAGATTCTAGTTACCCTAATAGAACAGGACTTACGCAACTTACTTTGGGGAATGAGAGCGCTCAGAAGGAAGTTGTCGTGACAGCAGCTTGGTTACCCACTGCAAAAACAAGATTTTCCACGCGTTTGGCGCAAGTGCGTTTGGAGCGCAAAGATTCGGTTCTGTCTGATTTTAATGGGTTTAGTCAACATTGGAGTTTGGATCATAGTCCCACAGGAAAGCTTAATTTTAATTTATCAGCTTATAAGGGTTTATCACCAGTAGATGATGTAGTTTCTTCTTATGTGGAAACCAAGGGCATAAAAATTAGTCCCGATTGGAATTTAACCAGTAAAGTTTTATTGCGCGCAGGTTTGGGATATGAGCAGCGAAGTTATATTGGGAGTGCTGGCATTTCTTTAAATAACGAAGACCGCTCTGATGAGTCTAGAGAGGCCAGCTTAGCATTAATTTATTCGCCAACAATTAAATCTGTGTTGCAACTACAATACCAAGGTGAGAGCCGAACCTCTAACCAAGCGAACTCGGACTATAAATATAATAGTCTGAACTTATCATTTAACTATCAGTATTGAGATGATATTTTATGTGGCTGATTTTATTAAGGTACTGGCACTTAGTCACAGTGTTGCTTTAGATTTCATCACAAATAAGACGCATATTTGACATATTTAATTCATATTAAATTCTTATAGTGTTAATACTTTAGAAATGGATGAAAAAATATTATGCGCCTCACAAATCAATTCTTTTTGGTTTTACTTGTTAGCAGCTCGTTATTAATTGGGTGTGACAAAAAAGAAAATACAAGCTCAAAATCGTCAAACGATCAAGTGGTCGCAAAAGTAAATGGTGAAGAAATTACGATTCACCAAGTTAATTTCTTATTAGGCCGCATGGGGCAATTGAATGAAGCGCAGGCTAAATTAGCTTCTAAGCAAGTGCTAGGAAACTTGGTCGCGCAACAGTTGTTAAAACAAAAAGCTTTGGAGTCTAAGTTAGATCAAGACCCAATAATTTTGCAGGCACTAGCATCTTCAAAAGATCAATTATTAGCACAAGCATATTTAGAAAGAATGATTGCTAAGGCGCCAAAGCCATCTACTTCTGAAATAGACGATTTCTACAAAGCGCATCCAGAATTATTTGAGAATCGTCGAGTATTTCGTTTGCAAGAGCTGGTGGTAAATATAAGTAAAGATAAGTTTTCTGAAACAGCAGCAAGCTTAAAAACGAAAAATATTAATGAGATTGCTGCTTGGCTGCGAGATAAAAATTACTCATTCAATGTCAACAGCAATGTGAAGGCTGCTGAAGAGATACCAATGGAGTTGCTCAAGAGATTGCAAGTACTTAAAGATGGCGAAATATTATTAGTGCCTAATAGTAAAACTTTCAATATTTTGCAAGTGACAGCATCTCAAAACCAGCCGATTAGTCGCTCTAAAGCTACACCGATTATAGAGCAATATTTTCTAAATCAGAATAAAACAAATTTAGCAAAGAAAGAACTGATTGCGCTCAATGAGAAAGCAAAAATTGAGTTTGTAGGATCTTTCTCGGACATGAAAAAAGCAGATTTAGTTAAGCCCGACGAGATAAGCACTAATGCTGAAATGCCTAAGCAGGCTGAGCCGAATGCGCAATCTAAACCTGCCGAAGATAAAGCGGCTCAAAAGTCAAAATTAGACGCCAACTCATCTAGCATCAACAAGGGTTTATCTGGCCTTTAATGTAATTGGTTGCTTTGAATCAACTAATTTTGACTCAATATGAGATTTAGGATGTTATTGTCTATGTTCGGAAAGAATTTACAGAGTTTGTTTACCTATCTTATGATGGTGGCGTTTAGTTTTGGCTTAACTTCAGTATCAGCAGAAGAGCTTAGTCTCGAGTTAAGTTCAGCCTCGACTGAAGCTGTTAGTGTTCCTTTAAGTTCGGCCTCGACA
>JANNOS010000031.1:0-10226 GCA_031399315.1 Methylophilaceae bacterium
CGTTGTTTTGTAATTCTTGAGTCTAGCTGTTTAAGGCTTCCTGCTGCTGCATTGCGAGGATTTACAAAGGGCTTTTTATCTTGACTATGTAAAACTGTGTTAATTTTTTCAAAAGTACTTTTATACATTAGTACTTCACCACGTAT
The DNA here is from genome assembly GCA_031399315.1 of Methylophilaceae bacterium. Taxonomy (GTDB): domain Bacteria; phylum Pseudomonadota; class Gammaproteobacteria; order Burkholderiales; family Methylophilaceae; genus Methylotenera_A. The sequence continues at coordinate 147 of JANNOS010000031.1, forward strand.
CTCTAAAATTTTAGGCACATCGCCCTTAAGTTTATGAGGAATGGGTCTTATTGTTAGTATGTTGGGAGTTACATCTTCACCAACTTGCCCATCGCCTCTTGTCGCTGCATTTACTAAGACCCCATTTTCATATCGGATTGATACCGCCAATCCATCAAACTTAAGCTCTGCAACGTACTCAATTGAAGCATGCTTAATTTCATTTGAATCAAGCAACTTTGCTATTCTAGCCTCGAAATTTTGAACATCTTTTTCTGTAAATGCGTTGCTCAAGGAGAGCATTGGTACAGAGTGGACTACTGGAAGCAGAGTGGCCTTACTTAAAGCGCCTACTCTTTGTGTTGGAGAGTCAGAAGTAATTAATTCTGGATATTGTTTTTCAACATCCACTAGTTGGAAATATAGACTGTCGTATTCGCTATCGGAGATAGTTGGCGCATCTAATACATAATAGTTTTGAATGTGCTTTTCTAGCTCAACCTTAAGTTCGGCAGCTAGTTTGCGTGATACTTCTAAACCACCCATACCAAACTAGTTGAAAAGGCGCATGCTGCTTGGGCTGCTGCCAGGCATAATGCCGCGCGCGACCATGGTGGCATGGATAACTCTAAGTTGCTGTCTGATTTTTTCGATTTGCAAATCGCCAAGCGATTTTTGGTTATCATCAACAAGCTGCGCACTTAGGCTGCTCGCCATTTTTTGCGCATTTGTGATCATTTGGTTAACACTTGCTCGCAATTATTCACTTTAGGAATCTCTACCTGAAAAGTGACGCTTTTAAGCACATTGTTGCGCAGACTCTCGCTGGTAAATGGCACATTATTAGTATCTATCACTGCATACAAAGGCGTTTCGTTAGCATAAAAATGAAACTTTCCATCTTCTTTGAGCACCATGCCACACGCTTCAGCCAAACCTTTAAATTTTGTGCCGTGGATGGGTGATTCGCCCTGTGCGATATGCACGCTCACCATTTGATCCACTTCGATACAGAACTGATCTAACTCGATTGCGCGCTGCGTCGGATCACCATTGCCCTGCCACTCTACGTGCGTGTTGAGCGTTAGGCCGGTATCCTCTACAGCAAACTGGAACTTATTAAGCAGGCTTTTTGCAACTGGCCCACCACGGTCTGCCAATTGCATACTGCACGCTAATTGCTTGTAATTCGCGCTCGCGGGGGCTTTCGTTACATCTAACCACTTATCATCACTGCTTAAGCCATGCAACATCACTGGCACAGTAATTTCTTTAAGTGTTGTGACAAGCGCTTCTAATTCAGCATTCGTGATATTTTTAGTGGCATATAAAATTGCAGTCAAGTCTACCTGCGGGTGCGTGGCTTCAGGCAAGTTGGCTTGCATGCCTTGTAGCTTCTCATGTAAGGATGCTTTTACGATATTTTCAAGTGGTGGCGTATCGGCTTGAGAGATTTCGACTTTAGGTAATAATGTTTCGGAGTTAACTATGTCCGTTTTTAATTCAGACGCCCCTTCTTTTTTAGCTGGCATAGATTGCGCTTCGCTTAAAGCAGCAGGGGCTACATTTACTTCAGAGACTGTTTCTTGGAATATTTCTGCAGGACTTGTGTCTTGAAAGCGTTTGGCTTTACTTCTAACTTCTGCAAGCTCTTTATCGACGATATAGGCCTCAGTATTAATATCAAAATCGTCTGCCAACACGTCTTTTTGCGGGACGATAAAATCGCTAGAGACTTCTTTACGCAGTTTTCTTTCTTGCATCCAGTTGTATGCAACAACACCTGCAATAATTAACAAGCCTAAAATAACGAGTGCTACTTGTAAATCAGACATATTTTATATTTCGCTTTGAATTCGTTCTTATTTTCTAATTTATTCAATATTACCACAAGCCTAGCGCTATGTTTGCATCGTAAGTGCGGCCTCAATATCCACATCTACAATGCGCGAAACGCCAGATTCCTGCATAGTAACACCTATTAATTGCTGCGCCATTTCCATGGTAATTTTATTATGCGAAACGAACAAAAACTGCGTTTTTTCGGCCATTTTCTTCACCATATTGCAAAAGCGCTCGGTATTACTGTCATCCAGAGGCGCATCCACTTCATCCATCAAGCAGAATGGCGCAGGATTCAATCTAAATAGTGCAAACACTAGCGCCAGAGCCGTTAATGCTTTTTCGCCACCTGACAACAGCTGAATTGTCGTATTTTTCTTGCCTGGCGGCTGCGCGAATACTTGTAAACCCGTATCCAAAATTTCATCACCGAGTAATTCTAATTTAGCTTGGCCGCCGCCAAACAAAGTGGCAAAAAGCTCACCAAAATGCTGATTCGCTGTATTAAATGTGTGCATTAATTTATCGCGGGTTTCACGGTCTATCTTGCGTATCGCGTCTTCCAGCGTTTCTGTCGCTTGCGTTAAATCAAGCATTTGACTATCAAGATAGGTTTTACGTTCCGTTTCGGTTGCCAGCTCTTGAATCGCCGCTAAATTGACTGCGCCCAAATCTTCAATGTCTTGTTGTAACTGGCTAGTTTTACGCACTAAATCACTGGTTTTTGTGTTTTCGGCCAAACTCGTAGTTAATTCCGCTTCGTTATGACCATTTTCAAGCAAACCTGCTTGGCATTGCTCAAAGTGAATGCGCGCCTCTTGCTCGCTTAAGCGGCTTTGCTCCACGCTATCGCGCATTGGGTGCAACTGCTGCTCATTTTGCATACGTGCACGTTCTAGCGCCTGCAGTTGCGTCTCTTGCCCTGCCAAATGATTGCGCGCCTCGGCCAGTGCTGTTTCGCGTAATTGTTTGGCGTTAATGGCTTCGGCCAAATTACCTTTTAACGTTTCCATCGGCGTCAGCGTTAACGTCGCTTCAATTTCTTTTTGACGTAGTAAAAAGGTAGATTTTTCTTCATTAGTTACTTTAATTTTATTACTTAATTCATTGATATTATTGTTTAATATTTTTAAATTAAAATGACTTTCTTGGTATTTTACTTCTGCCGCTTGTGCTGCATCGCGCAACTCCGCAAAAACTTTTTCCGCCTGTTGCTGGGTTAATAAATCATTCTCTTTGTTGGTTTCTAGCAAGGGCGTTTTTGCAAGCACAGCCTGCAAGGCCTGTTCTTTGTTGGTTTTGTTTGTCGTTTGCTCAAGAATTCGCACTTTTGCAGCCGCAATATCCGCTTTAATGCTGGTTTCGCGCTCTATCGCGACTTGTTGCGCATGTTGCAAGCGCGATAATTCTAATTGTTGTTGATATTGCAAACTAGAAGCTGTTTTTAGCTGATTATTTTCTTGCTGTTGTTGCTGGCGAACCGCCTGCAGACTTGCTTCTGCAGTTGTTAGCGCCTCGCTAAATCTATGTAAGTTTTCTTGTAGTTTAGGTAAGTTTTGTTGCAACTTATCTAATTGTTGCTGACGTTCTAACACGCCATGCAAGCTAGAATTTTCACCATGATAGGAAACGCTGTGTCGACTAAAGATATCGCCTTGTTGATTGACTAAAGTTTCGCCCAACTTTAATTGCGCCATCGCTTTAACAATATTATCGCCAGCGCCTAACAGATACGCGCCTGCCAGCCAATCGTTTAAAATTGGCTGCAAATCTGCATCGCAGTCTTTTATAACGCTAATTAAAGGTGTCAAACCTGCATTTGGTTTGCTTGAGCTCTCATTTTCAGTTGCTCTGTAGCCCAATACTAGCGCGCCTGGTGGCCTGTCTCCAGAAGACAAAGTATCGCTTGATATTAAAGCATTGAGTTTTGTGCCCAATACGGCTTCAAGCGCAACGCTCCACGTTTCGTCAATTTTAACTTTTTGCCAAAGTCGCGCATTGTTTTTAAGGCCGCGGCTATTTAACCAATCACCTAGCTTGCCTTCCGTGTTAAGCGATTGCTGAATTTTTTGTAACGAACTAATTTCAGCCTCAACCTGATTTGATGCACGCTGTGCTTGGTTTTGTTGCTCACGCAAGGTGTTAATTTCAACTTGCAGGGCGCTTTCGTCTGCTTGCAGTTTTTGCACTGCCTGTTCAAGCTGTGTAATGTTCTTTTGCGCTTGTGTTAGTGCTGCTTGGCTTGCACTAAGCGCGGTTTCATCTGGCAATACCAATTGCGCTAAATTGGCCTCTAGGCCTTGAATACGCTTATTATTTTCATCAATATTTTGATTTAAATAATTGATGTTATTTTGTTCAAGCTGAATGTGTTGTTTAGATTCCGCTAACGCCTGCTGGCTTTTTTGCGCGGTTTGCATTGCGGTTTTAAAAGCAAGTTCCTGCGCTGGCAATTGATCTCTTAGCGCTGCTAAAGCGAGCTTTGCAGCTTCTTCCAGCTGCGTTGCATTTGCAAGGTCTTGGGTTTTTTGCGTTAAATCTTCTGCCAAATTCAAATGACTGCTTGCGTTACGCTCTACCGATTGCGCAAGTTGCGCCAATTGTTGCGCCATACGCTCGCGCGCATCGGCATTTTGTTTTACTTGATTTTCTAAATCAGAAACCGTCGCATTCGCCTCATAATACGCGGCTTGCGCAGTATTAATGCCCTCACTCGCCGCGTAATGCGCTTGGCGACTTGTTTCTAGCTCAGCCTCACTTTTGCGAAGCGCCGCCATTTGCGCTTCAAGTTGATTTACGAGCTTTTCAACTTGTGCCTTTGCTTTCTCCCAATCGCGGCTCGCGTCGCGCTTTTTGAGTAGCCATAACTGCCCATCAGCCAGCTTTAATGCGGCTTGTAGCGTATGGTATTGTTGTGTGACAACGGCTTGCGATTCTAACTTGGTGATTTGTTTTTGCAGTTCGCGACAAATATCCTCAACCCGCACTAAGTTTTCGCGCGTATCGCGCAAACGCAATTCGGTTTCGCGGCGGCGCTCTTTATATTTGCTAATGCCTGCGGCCTCTTCTAAAAACACGCGCAGCTCTTCTGGCTTGGCCTCTACAATGCGTGAGATGGTGTTTTGGCCGATAATTGCATACGCCCTGCCGCCTAAGCCTGTCCCGAGGAACAAATCAGCCACATCGCGTCTGCGCACCGCGGTGTTGTTAATGTAGTAAGTTGAGCCTTTTTCGCGCTCTATCACGCGTTTAACGCTAATCTCAGCGTATTGGCTCCACTCACCTGCTGCTGCGCCTAGATGATTATCAAAAATCAGTTCAACTGAAGCGCGCGAAATGGGTTTTCGGTTGGAAGAACCGTTAAAGATCACCGCATCCATGGCATCTGCACGCATTTCTTTGGCAGAAGACTCGCCCAATACCCAACGCACTGATTCCATGACGTTGGATTTGCCGCAGCCATTTGGGCCGACCACGCCCACACGTTGGCCGTGCAAGTGGATGGTGGTTGGATCTACAAAAGATTTGAAGCCAGCAAGTTTTAAGTGGGTTAAGCGCAAAAGGTTCGTTTTTAAATTGAGTTGTTGAGATTTTTATATGAAGCTTTATGCATTATTACGCGCAAAATTTCAGTAACGTTTTATAATACCGCTATTATTTGATATGAATGCAATTATGTCTAGCTCTGACTTACACGAAAACGTCACAATACTGGGAAACCTAAGCGCGCAACCCTCAAAAACGCTTGAAACTTTCCCCAACCCAGCACCCAATCGGGATTTTCACATTCATATGGAAATCCCCGAGTTTACTTGCTTGTGCCCTAAAACAGGTCAGCCAGATTTTGCAGTGATTACGCTTGATTATATTGCCGACCAATTATGTGTCGAGCTAAAAAGCTTAAAATTATATATTGTGTCGTTTCGCAACGAAGGTTGCTTTCACGAAGCGGTCACCAATCAAATTTTAGATGATTTAGTCAACGCCACGCAACCAAGGTTTATGCGCGTAACAGCTAAGTTTTTTGTGCGTGGCGGCATATTTACCAATGTAGTTGCAGAGCACCGCAAAGCTGACTGGGTGCCGTTACCCGTTATCGATTTAGCGAAATTTGAATCGCAAAGCAATACGCGCGGATAACAACCAAAGCAACAACAAACACATCCTGAATTGGCAAGAAACACATTGACAATTGCCTTGTGCGCCTTTAATATTGCGCCTTCTTGAATTTAGCACAATTTTAAGATGTAAGTCGGGGGTATAGCTCAGCTGGGAGAGCGCTTGCATGGCATGCAAGAGGTCAGCGGTTCGATCCCGCTTACCTCCACCAAATTTAGCTAATTTTCGTTTTAGAAAAAGCGGTAAATGTAGTAAAATACAGCCTTGTTTTAATGCTGTTTTTTTAAAAGTAGTAAGCTGTATCGGTTTAAATTCCAAGGTCCCCATCGTCTAGAGGCCTAGGACACCTCCCTTTCACGGAGGCGACCGGGGTTCGAATCCCCGTGGGGACGCCATATTTATCTTAAGTTATTGATCTTAATGGCTTTAAGGTAAAATCTCAATAAATTCTTCATCTAGTGTCACTTCTCGGTGTCACTTATGCACAAATGAAGCTTTATTCACGCCTAATAAAATCTAGGCACGGTATATATTATTTCCGCATTCAAAAACACGGTATCGATAGACGATGGTCACTAGGTACGCGCGACCCTATCGCAGCTTCCATTGCGGCTTATAAAATTGGTGCTAAAATCACCAGCATGAAAATTGACCCAACAAAAATAAAAGGCTGGACATTAAAAACTGATGGCATCAATCTAGAACTCACTACAGAAGATAATGATGCAGATCGTGAGAGCGCTCAAATTGCACTTGAGGCGGCACTGGAAAAAATTTCGTTAATAAGTCAACAACACCTACAAACTAAGCCTGTTGAAGTACAGACCCCTACTCTCTATATTAGCAGAAGCTATTTCTGAATACACCCCAGCACTATTTGAAAGTAATCAAAAAGAAAAATCTAAGCGGATGGCACTAAGTGTCCTTAATAATTTGAAGTTATTATTAGGTGAAAATTTCAATATGTCCGAGTTGGATGATTATATTATTGAGGACATTTGGCTAGAGGCGCGGTTAAAAACTGTAACGCGTACTACAGCTAAACGCGATTTGTCTTTCATAAGAGGCTTTGTTGCGTGGGCAGCAGATCGTAAACGTAACTATGTACCAGAAAAACTAACTTTTGCAATTGAGGCCAAGGGCGAAAATTATGAATACTTTAGCCAAGCTGACCTGAAAAATATTTTTGATAACTTACCAGTAATAGCAGAAAACCCAATGGAGTTCTGGGTTGTAATACTTGGGCTGTAGACAGGCGGTCGAATTGGTGAAATTGCAGGTATGCGTACAGAGCATGTATTTGAAAAGTCATCATTACAAGTGATGCGACTTGCTGGCACTAAAACCGACGCCTCAGATCGCATTATTCCAATGCATAAAGATTTAATCAAACTTGGTTTTCTGGATTATGTTGAATGTCGTCATAAGGCTAAAAAAGAATTGCTTTTTGATATATCAATTAGCCAACAGAATGGTCCTGGTGCAAAAGCAAGCAAGTTTTTTACTGGTTTCAAAAATAAAATTGGGATTAAAGATGGCTTAAAAGTCTTCCATAGCTTTAGACACACAATTACGGATTTAATGAACCAGGCAAGTATAGGTGATAAGGCCGGCTCTCAATATACAGGTCACGCGCTTGAAAAAAGTGTTCGCAATGGAAATTATGGTCGCAAGCTTCTTTCACTTGAAGTAATGCAGTCAGAAGTTGTAGATAAAATTAACTGGAACAAATATTGTGGCTGGGAACCAGATTTTGAAGAGCTTAAAAAACGGGCTGTTGAATTTGTTGTGGCAAGTTAAAACCTTAGTGATAGGTGGATAGCGTTGCCAAGACCAGATTAGAGTTGCACATTGAAAAGAACGTAGGCCTGGTAACATGCCCATATAAATCAATAACTTGCAACGATATCAACTTGTTAAGTTGGTTGTATTTAGTAAGAATTAGTCATATTTAGTGTCAATTAGCTACGTTTTGGCTACGTTGCACTGAACCAAACACCTTAACTAAATATTGGACTTCACCCGTTTCAGTAGATGTTTTTCAAGTTCCGTTTTATAACCGCATCCGCAGACATGCGAAAATCAACAATCAAATCCCTTCGGAATTTGTTAAGGCTCATATGCAAAACTTAGAGAAGAATGCTGCATAATATAAATACTTGCCCGACTACTAAATCGAACCTAACTCAAAGTGGTCGGTCATCCTAAAATTTATTATTTAAGCACCCTTTTCAAATGGTTTTTTAAATTAATGATTTCTTTTTCTGGTAAATGTCCAAAAATATGTGCATCTAAATCGGCCACTGCGTTGTTACAGCCTATTAATAAATCCTTACCTTTTTTGGTTAAATAAATCTGAATAATTCGGCCATGGTTAGGGTCTGGCTGTTTGGTGATCCACCCTTTCTGCTCCATATCCTTAATTAACTCGTTGGCTGCTTGTGGTGAAACAATCGTTAATTCTGCCAATTTTGCGCTTGATATGGTTTGATGTGTACTAAAAACTGATAAAGCCGTGTAATGCCTTAATGATAGTCCAAGCGGTTTTAGCGTTTTTCGCAGCTGGCTTGATATGACTTTTTCTGCTCGTCCAATTAAATATAATATACCTGTCGGTTCTTTACTTAGTTCTTGCATATTTAAAAGCCTTAATTGATTCATTCAAACTACGCGTTGAAAAAACCATTTTTATTTCTGGTTGCTCTAGATAAATGATTGCATTGCATGCGGCTTACATGTATTTCGCTTTTTTGTTCGGTGATTAATTAAGTATTGCGTCGTTCATTTGAGTTGCTTCATAAATCTGTGGGCAAAGTCATCTAAAAAATGCATATGAGATATACTTTAACATATATCAATTTACTTGATATTATTCTACTTGAATTAACAACGGGAAGCAAAAACCATGAGTAAATATGAAAACCGCTGGGAAACAGTCCTAGTTGAAGTAGTGGACAATATCGCTTGGGTCACAATGAATCGTCCAGAAAAGCGCAATGCGATGAGCCCAACACTTAACAGAGAAATGGGCGATGTGCTTGAAACATTAGAGCTTGATGAAGAAGCACAAGTCGTCGTCATTACTGGTGCTGGTACTGCTTGGACAGCAGGCATGGATTTAAAAGAGTATTTTCGTGAAGTAGATGGTCAGCCTGAAATCGTTTCTGAACGTATGCGAAGGGAGGCTTCATATTGGCAGTGGAAGTTATTACGTTTCTACAACAAACCGACGATTGCTATGGTAAATGGTTGGTGTTTTGGTGGCGCTTTCTCGCCTTTAGTTGCATGTGATTTAGCCTATTCAGCTGATGAAGCAGTTTATGGCCTATCTGAAATTAACTGGGGCATTCCACCCGGCAACTTAGTGAGCAAAGCCGTTGCTGATACCATGGGACATCGTGAATGTATGTACTATGTAATGACTGGTGATACTTGGACAGGCAAACAAGCGGCTGAAATGGGCTTGGTGAATGCGAGCTTTCCACTTGAACAGCTAAAAGAAGAAGTGACCAAGGTTGCTAAAAAACTGCTTGAGAAAAATCCATTTGTATTACGCATCGCTAAACATGGCTTTAAACGCTGTCGTGAATTCACTTGGGAACAAAATGAAGATTACTTGTATGCCAAAGTCGATCAAGCGATAGGCCGCGACCCTGAAAAAGGTCGTGAAAAAGGTCTCAAACAATTTTTAGATGACAAAACTATTAAACCTGGATTGCAGACATACAAAAGAGACTAATATCCAAGCGCTATTCTGCAATAACCAAAACATTTATAGAGAAAGTAAGTCAGGCTTTATTGTTCAACCCTGACGCTTTAAGGGGCGAGTATGTCAACACAAGAAAAACCAAAAGCCGTAGGCAATATTGATAGATTATTACGACCAAAGTCGATTGCAATTGTCGGCGCTTCACCTACCCCCGGAGCGCTGGGAAATACCGTTTTAAAATATCTAGAAAAACACAATTTTTCTGGTGAGTTGCATTTAATTAACCCTAAACGTGACGATATTGACGGACGCCCTTGTATTAAATCCCCGTTGGAATTACCCATGGGGGTTGATGCAGCCATTCTCGCCATTCCACGTGCTGCAGTACTCGATACGATTAAAGCACTTGCAAGCCGTGGATGTGGTGCTGT
>JANNOS010000054.1:0-9692 GCA_031399315.1 Methylophilaceae bacterium
ACGTTTATGAAGGCAATGAAACCTTTACTGCCACCTTAAGCGCCCCTGTTGGTGCGACCTTGGGCACAGCAGTAGCGATTGGTACGATTGTTGATGATGAAACGATGCCAACGGTATCTAATATTGATAGCCCTTCAATAGTTGAAGGTGGTAATTTAGTATATAGCGTCAATTTAAGTAACCCAAGCAGTACTGCTACCACCTATCCGTTTACCTTGGGTGGTGGTACGGCTTCTGCAGGAGACTTTGGTGCACCAACATTTACCAACGGCGTGACTTTAGCGGCAGGCGTGTTAACTGTGCCGCCAAATGTGACGAGTTTTACGGTAACAGTACCGACTATACAAGACACTTTAGCTGAGGGTAATGAGCTTGTACCATTGAGTATAGGTACGGCTACAGGTACAGGTACAATTATTGATGATGAACCAACTATCGACCTTGATGGTAATAACTCGTCTGGTGCACCAGGCTCTAATTACACCACCACATTTACCGAAAACGGCGCGGCGGTAAGCATTGCTGATACTGATATTGTGATTGTAGACGCAGTCTCTACTACCATGGCAAGTGCAACAATCACCCTGACTAATGCGCAGGCAGGTGACGTATTAGCCGCTGTAAGTGGGGGTGGAATTACTGCTAACGTTGTTGGCAATGTGGTGACTTTAACTGGTGTAGCTACATTAGCGCAGTACCAAGCAGCTATTCAAGCAATTACCTTTGCTAATACCACTGATACGCCCAACACGACACCACGTAATATTACTGTTGTGTTAAATGATGGTACAAATAATACTAATACGGCTGTGACTACTGTCAATGTGACGGCGGTAAACGACACGCCAATAATTGCGCCATTAGTGAGCATTGCGGTAACAGAAGACGTTGCAACCAAACTTACAGGCTTAAATTTTGGTGATGTAGACGCAGGTACAACCAATGTGACTGTTACCCTTACCGTGCCAACAGGCACGCTTGCAGCCATCTCTGGTGCTGGCGTAGTTGTGGGCGGCACAGCCACAGCACTCACTTTAACTGGCACATTGGCGGCCATTAATAATTTTGTCTCTACAGGTACAGGCGTGTTTTACACCACCGCACTTAACGCTAATGGCACTGTTAATTTAGCTGTGAATATTAACGATAACGGCAATACGGGTATAGATCCAGGTACATCTGGCGGTGTAGCCGATGAGCAAGCGAATTTAAACGTAACGCTCAATATTGCAGCGGTGAATGACCCACCAGCACTTGATCTTGACTTAAGTGGTGCGGGCACTGGATATGCCACTACCTATGTTGAAAATGCAGCAGGCACACCAATCTCTGATACGGATGTGACGATTACTGACGTAGATGATACGAACATTGAGAACGCAACGATTACGCTGACCAACTTCCAGACGGGCGATATCCTTGCTACTTTAGGTGCATTGCCTGGTGGCATCGTGGCCAGTGCTTATAACGCAGGAACAGGCGTCATTACGTTGACTGGCTCAGCGACTTTGGCACAATACCAAGCGGCGATTCGTTTAATTGGCTTTAGCAACACGACTGAGAATCCTAGCACGACCGCACGTACAATCAATGTGGTCGTCAATGATGGCACTGCTAATAGCAATACAGCGGTAACGACGATTACCGTGACAGCGGTGAACGATGCACCAGTAGGTGCTGCAGATAATTACAATGCAGTGGAAGGTACAACTACAGTGCTAGCAAGCGTTTTAGGGAATGATACAGACCCAGAAGGCAATGCAATTACTGTTACGCAATTTGCGACTAACACAGTCGGTCTAAATGCTATTACGGCAAATGGCACTAATACGATTACCACTGCTTTAGGTGGCACTGTTGTGATGAACACAGACGGCACTTATACCTACACCGCACCTACGAGAAATCATAGTGATGTAACGCCAGATGTGGATAGTTTTGCTTATAGACCAACGGATGGCACGACGCCAGCGACTGGCTGGACGACTGTGACCATAAATGTTACTGATACTAACCCTACCGCTAATAATGATGTGGATAGTGTAGGTATTAATAGCACCGTTGCAGGTAATGTGATTACAGGTGTTGGCGGTGTAACGGCGGATACACTTAATGTTGATGGTCCGCATAGTCTAACCAATGTGGTGCTTACGGCAGGTACACAAATCTCAAATACATTGGGGGCGGGTAATGTACGCACGATAGTGACAAATAGAGGCACTTTGGCGATAGACCAAGATGACGGTAGCTATACTTACACAGCATCGGTAACGCCGATAACGGTTACTAACCCTACAGGAGTGGCGAGCTTTACATCAGTAGGTGTTAATTTGTACGGTTTTGATACCGCTGAGCCTTATAACACAGCAGGTAATGTGAATAGTGGATTGAACTTGGCAAATCTAAATGCTACATCAGCCGCTAGGGCAAGATTCCAGGAGAATGCAGGTGAGACAGATGATGGTGTAGGTGCCGAACAAAATGCGGGTACTTCAACAACGAACAGCACACAAAATGGTGAGCAACTGGTCATTAGCTTGGGCGTTGCTTCTAAATCTACCAGTATTGCGTTAAGTAGTTTAGTTACTGGCGAAGTTGCAACTTGGGAAACCTATGACGCGACTGGTGCGATTGTGTCAACTGGTACAACTGCCGGTGATGCAGATGGCTTAACAAACATTAATATTTCAACTGGCACAGCATTTAATTATGTTGTAGTGCGATCTGCGCTAGCAGGAAGTGAGTATCGGATGGATGGCATTACGGTAATACCAGAACCAGCTGGGGTCACCGATGTATTTACTTATACGCTAACAGATAGCGACGGCGACACTTCAAATGCCACGCTCACTATGAATTACGATACAAGCACAATTGCGACTAATGATCTAGCGACTGTATTTGAATCAGGGATCAATGCAAACGGGGCACAAAATGGTGGTACGCAAGAAGCGCAAACTATTGAGAGAGCAACGGGCAATATTTTAGGTAACGATACTGGTGTAACAGGCTTTAGCAACCTCACGGTTTCTGGTGGTACTATCACAGGTGGCACCGTTACAGCTTCAGCCCCAGATGGTAATGGTATTGTGACTGTCACTGTGACAGATACGTCTAGCGGCTCTCGTACAATCGCAACCATAACAGTTTACACACAAAATTTTGGTGCAAATGTTAAGGGTGATTACGTGGTTGATTTGGTAGGCAGAACCACAGATGGTGCAGGCACGAACGATAGCTTTACCATGAATTACACACTCACTAACTCAGTCTCTGGCGAGGTAGATAACGCAAGCCTTACAGTCGATGTGGTAGATGATGTACCCACTGTGCAAGATGCGATTGTGCAGGTTCAGCAAGGTGTGTTACCAAAACAAAACTTAGTATTTGTGATTGATAGTTCTGGCAGTATGGCTGGTGAAGTTAAAAACGTTGCAGCAAATGGCACTGTGACGATTATTAATCGCTTGCAAGCAACGCAACTTGCGGTAGCTGCTGTGATTAACGAATACTTTAGCCAAGGCGGTAATATAAGCATTACATTGGTTGATTTTGATGCTACCGCTGCTAATAGGGGTACTTATACAACCGCGGCTTCAGCCATTGCAGCGCTTAATTTGGCAGCAAACTTTACAGTTGGTGGAGGTACCAATTACGAGGCTGCATTAACGACAACGCAAACTGCAATAGGCACGCCAGTGGTCGGTGAAAAGTACACGGTTTATTTTATCTCTGATGGCGTACCTACAGTTGGCGACATTACTGACCCAGCAGCAAATGGATATCGTGCCTTTGCTACGACAAATAATATTACAACTTATGCAATTGGTATTGCGTCCGATATCAGTAACCCAACAGAGCTTAATAATATTCATAATGTAGATAGCGATATTAGCGGCGTGAAAGATGCTGCGATTATTGTAACAAACGTGGCGACATTGGATGATGTGTTGCTGGCATCTGTACCCACCAGTTTCGGTGGTTCTGTGGCAGGTAGTACAGCTAACTCCAGTCTTAACTTTGGTGCGGATGGTGGCTATATTAGTCAATTAATCATGCGCTTAGATACTAATGGTGACAATCTACCAGATGCAGATGTCACCTTTAACTTTAACCCTACAACGGGTGTTATTACTCTTGTTGGTGGCGGCACACCTCAAACTGGATTCCCAATAACGAGTGATACGCTCACATTGAATGATGTCAATGGTTTTGAAGACGGTATTTTAGTGTTTAACTTTAGAACTGGTGAATACGTCTACCAAACTGCTGGGTTTGCTACCGAGGGAGAGCAGTTTGATATTAAATTTACAGCTACAGATGGCGATGGCGATACGGCTAGCGGTAAACAAACAGTACAAATTGTTGATGGCAAACCTGATGCAAATAATGACATTGATACACTAATGGGTAACAGTACCTTCTTTGAAGGTAACGTGATTTCAGCCATCGGTACAGATGGTGGCGACAGTGTAGCGCTAACGTCATTTAGTACAAATCGTTCTGGTGAAGATAATCCTGGCGATAACGGTAATGTTTCTTCAGTTGTTTTTAAAGGCGTTACTTTTGATTTAACCACACTTGTTGGCTCTACGCCTGCACTAGCTGGTAACTATACGGTGACTTCAATTGCAGGAGTTAACACACTGACTTGGACTGCAACAACAGGTGGATCTTCATTAGTGTTTAATGAAGACGGTTACTATAGATACACGCCACCAACTGCCGAGATTGTGAATAATGTAACAGGCGCATCTACAAACTATGCGCTGACGAGTGCGGGGCTAGTCACAACAGCAGCCACTGCCGGTATGACTTTGGCTGGCATTGCAAGAACAAGTGCTGCTGAGGGTAGTGCTACGGTCAACACACCCAATGCTGATGGTGTAGGTATTGTAGGAAACGCAAATGACACACAAATCAACAGCTTAGAAAGTTTGGTGATTAATTTTGATACCAGCGTACATCGCCATGGAGTACAAGGTGTAACTATCACGGTAGATACTTCTAATAGCAACTTAGGGGGCACCTTCGCTTTTAATTATTCTGTTTACAATGTGCATGGCGAATTAATTGCGCAATTTGCGAGAAATACAGAAGGCGCAGTTGTGATGCCTGCAAATCTTACTGGTATTGGTAAGATTGTGATTGATGCAGGTGGCATTGGCGCTTATCCAGGTGCCGCAGGCAGTATATCTGCGGTCACTTACTCAAGCATTTTAGATACCGTTGTTGCGGCTGCACCAGCTCCCGAGGTCATCACTTATACCATTACAGATACAGATGGAGATACCTCATCAGCAACATTAACACTTAACAATATTATTGATGATATTGCAGGTACTTCAGTAAACAACACCATTAACGGCACCGCTAGAAATGAAAATATTTCTGGCTTAGCAGGCGATGATACGATTAACGCAGGCGCAGGCTTTGACATTGTGCGTGGCGGCGATGGTAACGACACTATTGATGGCGGTGCTGACGATGACCAACTTTATGGCAACGCAGGCAATGATACGATTAGCGGCGGCACAGGTAAAGACCAAATATATGGTGATGCAGGTAATGATACGCTAAACGGTAATGATGGCGACGATTTTATATCTGGTGGCGATGGAAGCGATGTGATTAATGGCGGCATTGGTGCGGATGTTATTTTAGGAGGTGCAGGAAATGATACATTAACTGGCGGCGCTGGGGTTGATGTGTTCCGTTGGGAGCTTGCTGATAGAGGTACAACGAGCAGCCCTGCAACCGATGTTATTACTGATTTTGACCCTGCAGCAGTGGGTGGTGATGTGCTTGATTTGCGCGATTTGCTCACAGGCGAAAGTCATACTGGCGTTGCACCTGGTAACTTGGCATCGTTTATGCACTTTGAGGTGGTTGGCGCTAACACGGTGATACACATTAGTAATAACGGTGCATACTCTAACGGCTATAGCCCAACCAAAGATGTACAGAGAATTACATTAACAGGTGTGGATTTAGTCACGGGGTTTGCAGATGACAATGCGATTATTCAAAACTTGCTGACTAATAATAAGTTAATTACTGATTAACTTAATTAAAGCTGTCATTAAAAAGGCCAACTTTGATGAGTTGGCCTTTTTTTATCAAAATTTACGAAATAATGCCTAATTGCTTTAAACTAACTTGGTAACTTCATGAGTTTGTTGTAACTTTAACAATAAGTTGGCATGCGGATTGCTTAAGGCTGTTATTGACTAGCATTATGGTTGACAATACTAGGTGATGCTTTAACATGACAACGAGTTGGAAAGTAAAGGGTATAACAATTGAATTTAGCTACTAGAACTAGAAAAAATAGCTTAGTATTAACATTGATAGGGCTGTTTTTCGCTCAGCAAGCAAGTGCAGAACCAATAGTGCCACTTAAACAGATGGTCGAGAAAGTCATCTCGGCTAATCCAGAAGTGCAGGCAAGATATCACGATTATTTAGGCGCTGGTTACGAGCAAGATGTAGTCAAAGGTGGCTTTCTGCCTAAGGCAGACATTGTTTCTACGTACCGCAAGCAAGAGGAAATGGACGGCGGTATTAGTAGGCGCAATGGTACTGCGATACCTAAGTTTAATAACGAACTGGTGTTGCGCCAAATGATTTTTGATGGTTTTGCAACCTCGAGCGAAGTTAATCGCTTAGGCCATGCAAAGCGTGTTCGCTTTTATGAGCTACAAGCTGCAATGCAAGACACCACGCTAGAATTTATGCGGTCATACATCGACACACTTCGCTATCGCCAACTCTCTGAATATGCTAAAACTAACTATGTAGTACACAAACAATTGTATGATCGCATTAAAGAGCGTGTAGAGGCTGGTGTCGCACGCAAAGTGGATTTGGAGCAGGCATCAGGGCGTTTAGCGCTTGCAGAATCCAATTTGTTGACAGAATCGACGAATCTTCATGATGTGACTGCACGTATGCAACGCCTAATGGGTGAGCTGCCACCATCAACCTTAGAACAACCCGAGTTTTATAAAGCTGGTGCAGAACCAACAGCAACAGAAGCGCTTAAAGTTGCTTACTTACGGAATCCAGATCTTTTATCGACGATTGAAGATATACAAGCAGCAAAAGACGAAGTAAAAACCAGAGAAGCTAAATATATGCCGCGCCTAGATTTACAAGCGCGTAAAAACTTAGGGACAAGCAACGATGGCCGCGATAGCTCAAGTGCTGCAGATGTATTAGAACTTACTATGAATTTTAATTTGTTTAATGGCTTTTCTGATAAGGCCCTAGTCAGCCAAACCATTGAGAAGATGAATACGGCCACCGACCAACGCGATAAAGCTTGTGTGGATACGCGCCAGTTAGTCACTATTGCCTATAACGATATTGTTCAACTTAAAGAACAAAAACAATATCGTGACAGGCACCAAAAAGCCATTGAAAGTGCGCGTGAAGCTTATCGTAAACAGTTTGATATTGGTCAGCGTACTTTGCTAGATTTGTTAGATACTGAGAATGAGTACTTTCAAGCTCGGCGTGCTTTTTCTAATACTGAATTCGATGTGCAAACCGCTTATGCTCGACTTTATGCCAGCCAAGGTGAGTTATTGAATAAGATTGGTTCTACACGCCCAGGCTTGCCAGAAGTTAATCGTGAAGCTTATATGGACCAAGCTAATGTGTGCGAAGCTGTTGCGGCAACGCAAGTGAACATTGATAAAGAGGCTTTGTTGGCAGATGCAAAACCACTTTCTATAGCACCGAAACCAGTGCAAATGGTAGAAAAACCAAAAGATGTGATTGTGCTAAGTGATAAAGTGGTGCCAGATGTTGAATTTGAGACAAATAGCGCCAAAATCAAACCAGTGTCTTACCCAGTGTTGGATAACGCAATCAAAACGCTTAAGGATTGGGGCGATTCAAACGTTGAGGTTGCTGGACATACGGATAAGCGTGATATTTCTAAAGCAGATTACAACCAAAAACTTTCAGAAAAGCGTGCTAAATCAGTGAACGATTACCTGATTAAACATGGCATCGATGCAAAACGCTTAACAGCAAAAGGCTACGGTTTCGATAACCCTGTTGCTGAAAATGATCCAAAAGATGGCAACAAAGCTAATCGCCGTGTAGAGCTTATTCGTCAAAAATAAACTCAAAAAACTTAAGATTGCGCATTAATCACGGAGGTTTTGCCCTCCGTTATTAATTTATACCGTTTCAGTTATATGCGATTTACAGAACCTAAACTTACAGCACCTAATTTTTTAGCTATAAAACTACAAAAAATCGGTATTTAGCCTTATAAAAACTTGCTTACGGTGATAGAATACGCACCGCAATAGTTCTGCAATAATCTCCCGCCCGGGTGGTGAAATTGGTAGACACAAGAGACTTAAAATCTCTCGACTTTACGGTCGTGCCGGTTCGATTCCGGCTCCGGGCACCAAATTTTTATTCCAAATTTGATTTAATTATTCTAAAAATATCTGCCCTGCAGACCAATGCCCATGCGGGTTACAGAGCATCATTTTTCGCTCGCGCTTAGTTACCCTTTACAGGCAACACTGACTTCACGCCGTTGTATGGTGTAATTCTCTAAATAATCTGCTGTGTAAAAACCGTTTGGACATTTTGCGCGCGCCTCTTGCCTACACTCGTTCCAAGTTAAAAAGCCGCTACATTTTAGCTCGGTCCATTCATGCGGATCAATTTTGGCCAACTGTGTTTGACTTGCACAGCCAGATGCTAAAACCAGTAACAATACAGCCAATAAATTTTTCATGGATATTTCCTTAACTTAAAAAGTAATATACGTAAACTAGCTTGTTTTGGTTTCAGTCAAAGCCACTAAATCATCAATAATTTGTTGCGAATGTTTGGAAGTATCTACGCTTAAATAGGTTTTTCTCAACACACCGTCCGGCCCAATTAAAAACGTGTAGCGTTTGGCTATTTTAGTCACGCCCAGGTTGGTTAGCGCACCGTATTTTTTAGCGACTAAACCATCCGCATCAGTTAACAGTGGGAACGGTAGACTATATTTTTTGGCAAAATCCGCATGACTTTTGCCATCGTCTATGCTCACGCCAATAACTTTTGCATTTAGCTTCTCCAGCTTATGCATATCATCTCTAAAGTTGCAGGCTTCTTTGGTGCAGCCTGGTGTATCGTCTTTAGGGTAAAAGTAAAGTACTATCCAATTTTTTGGCTCACTATCTTGTAAGGTAGCTAAGCTCACCATTTTGCCTGTGGCATCGGGTAAGTTAAAATCTGGCGCCTTTGTACCTATCTTCGGTGTATTGGGTGCGGCGTTATAGCTGCGATAGCCTAGCAAGGCAATGAGCAAAATGGCACTGTAAAAAATAATTTTGATGAGCATAATATTTAAGCTTTAAGAGTGTGTAACTATTAAATAGTTTTTAAAGCCTAAAATCAATCGAATAATTATGCGAAAATAGCGGCTCGCAAATAACAACGCCCTCGTAGCTCAGTGGATAGAGCAGCCAACAACAGTATTTAGGATGCTTGCGGTTTACAGCTTGATTCCTGCTCCGCAATTATCAAAAATGACACTAGCACTGGCGCGGGGGTAATCATTTTTGCGGAGCGAAACTTGCTACAGATCTGGTTTAGAATTAATTGAATAAAAAATCGCCTATTGGCGGTTTGTGAAATTGCTTTTTTACCTTCTCCTCGACCTCTTTACT